>NZ_RQER01000006.1:300000-548229 GCF_004770615.1 Leptospira langatensis | reverse complement strand
CCGGCATCGGATCGTCGTCGATCGATGGGACAATCAAATTCTTCATCATAGTTTCTATGATCTTTCTAAGCTCAGGCAATCCTTTTCCGTATTTAGGAGATACTAATACGATCTCCAGCATAGGATACAATCCTTGGATATTCTTCATCTTCTTTCTGAGCTTGGAAAGTTCGGATTGATTCAGTTTATCGATCTTAGTGCGAACGAGTACGGGCTTAGTGCCTTTTTCAAAACAAGTCCCTATCAATTCCAATTCTTCGTCAGGAAGTTCTCTCTGTGCGTCCGATAGTAGGAAAAGACATTTTAAGTCCTTGGCAGAGTTCAAATAATTCATCAGCAGATTCATCATTTGCTCATGCTCTTTATGGGAATTGGCAGAATAGCCGAATCCGGGTGTATCTACTAAGAACAACGACTTAGAGACTAGAAAGAAATTGAGAAGCTTTGTCTTTCCGGGCTGAGCAGAAACCTTGGCGAGGGATTTTCTTTCGACGATTGCGTTTAATAATCTGGATTTTCCGGAGTTGGAGCGCCCGGCAAAAGCAATATGTGGAACTCCTTTGGCTGGAACCTTAGAAGCATCGGCATAAGAAGAATAAAATCTTACTTCTCTAAAGAATGGGTCCGGCTTTAATTCTTGGACTTCTTCCATATACCCTTATCTCAATGGTCTTGTTGAAAATCATCCGATCGGACATCGTCCAAACGGGCGTCCCACATACGTAGACAAACCAATACAGTTTTCCCTTCCCGTTTTAGAATGGGTAGCATTTTTCTGACCGGAAGAGGAATCTCTTTCTCTCTCAGTATTTCAGAAACGTCCCTATGGATTCCTCCAAGCAAAATTCTTTCGCCTTCACCGTCGCCAGTAGGGATACAATTTTTCGGGATCCTCTTGGTTTTTCCATTCCAACGTAAAAAAGATTTTTCCGGATCGAACTGAAAGCTATTCAAGCAATCGGCTTTTTTCGGAAGTATGTACAGATCTGACGAAACGCTTTTCCAAAACCAAGCCTCTTTATTCTCCAAGGAAAAAGAAACTCTAGTGTCGAGCTTGTTCAATAGATCGTTCAAAAAAGAAGTGTTTAGCGGATGCAGACCGAGGACTTTCAAATGCAGATCCAGTATCTGTTTGCAAACGGAACCTGATTCTTTTTCCAAGATCTGTCTGGATACGGTTTGCAATTCGGGTGCTTCTTCTTTTCGATCGTTTGCAAGTACTCTGGGTAGTTCCTGGTCGTGAAAATTCCTATAGATCTTCTCCGGATCTATCCCTTCTCTAAGCAAAATAGGAAGTACTTCTAAACGCATTCTATTTCGTAAATACTTAGGGGAATCATTCGATTCGTCGTCGAAAACGGGCCATTCGCCTATTTGTAGGGCCGTCTTGCGATCGGATTCGGAAAAGAGTAAAAGAGGTCGTAAGCGATTGTTCTCAAAGATCCCAAGTGTCCTGAGAGAATTCCAACCTCCTCCCCGGATCAATTGGACCAATAGAGTTTCTATATAATCTTCAGAATGATGGCCTGTTGCTATATACGCGTCGAATTTTCGGACCAGTTTTTCTAAATCATGAAAACGTAATATTCTTCCCGATTCCTCTAGACTGAATTTAGTTCTTTGAGCGAATTTCGGAACGTTTTTTTTTTAAAGACCGATATCAGGTCGAGGGTATTGGTAAAATTCCTGATCTCGGATTCTTGGTCGGTATTCATACGAATCGAATGGTCCAGATGATACAGAATGGGGGACTTTTGGATCTCTCTTTTTTGTAAGAGCCAAAGATAGAATTGAAGAAGTAAGGAAGAATCCTTTCCTCCGGAAAAGGCAAGGATGGCTTGCTTTTCTCTCATTAGAGGATGATAGATCTCTAATTTGTTCCAGGCAGTTTGGAAAATGGTTTGGATTTGCTCTTTCATTTGGAAGACAGTCGTTTGATCCCGATCAGAGTTATATCGTCTGTCTGTTCCCTTTCTCCGGTAAAGTGTTTTATCCGATTTACAATACTATCCAGTAAGGTCGGAAAACTGTCTTTCTTTCCCGCATAAATGCATTCGTTTAGGCGTTCCATTTCAAATAGTCCTTCGTTCGGATCCATTGCTTCCCAGACACCGTCTGTAAACATAAGAAAGAAATCCCCGGGCTCCAAAGAAAATTCTCCCTGGTTCTCGAAGGATTCTATCTCAGGTTCAATCCCTAGAACGACTCCTCCTGTAGGTATTTCTTGGATCTTATCCTCTTTCTTTCTATAAATGAGAATGCTTCCCTGGCCTCCTCCGCTGAACGTAAAACGATTTTCGTTTCTGTCCCAATGGATAATGGTCAAGGACATGAATCGAGGAGAGAAGGAGTCCTTAAAATAATTCTGATATAGATATGTGTTTACTGTGACCAATATCTCCCAAGGAGAAGGGTTCTTTCTTACAAGGGAATGGATTACAGTTCTCACTGTCGCCATCACGATCCCGGCAGGAACTCCCTTGCCACTCACATCACCAATGCAGATATAAGTTTCTTTGTTGGAAGGGTCTGTTATAAAATCATAATAGTCCCCTCCTACCCCGATGGCTGGGATCATGAGTCCTCCGAACTCGTATCCCGGTTGAGTCGGCATCTTTCTAGGTAAAAGCGATCTTTGCAGATCTCTCGCGATCTCTATTTCCTTATCTAATCTTTCTTTCTGAGCTCTTTGGTGGAATAAATGGAAGTTCTGGATAGAGATCCCTGCTTGGATCGCAAACGCATTCAACACGTCTATTTCTTCTGTGCTCCAATGCAATGATTCGTCTTTTGCGAGTAGGATCCAGATCTCCGACTCGTCGGAACGGAGCACTGGCAAGATCACTAAATGCTTTTTACCATTCCCTAACGTTTTCCATTCTTTTAGACTAGAAGAATCAATCTGTATCGGAGAGTCGGTCGCTTGATTTAGTACGGACCATTCGCCCTTTAAAGGCACATTCAGTTTGATCTCTGGCGCTCTAGGACTTCCCGTTAAAAGATGTCCCTCTATGATCCGATTCTTTCCTGATTCTTCTAGTTTTCTTTCTAAGAGTACAAACAGATCGCTCTCCGAAAATTCAGTTAAGGAAAGAAGAATAACCCGAAAGATCTCCGTTCTATATTTGAAGCCTAAGCTACTTAGTTTCAAAGCGGCAGAATGAAGATTACGGAAATTTCGGGACTGGGTCTGGGATACTTCGAACAAGATCCTATTCTTCAGAGTTGTGGCAAACTGACTTGCGATGAGCTCTAGAAAATAACGATCCTTCTCCGCTTGGACCGGATCGTCTTTTTCGTAATCTACATTGATCATTCCCAAGACTTCTTTCTTGAGATGGATGGGAACACTTAGCTCCGACTCTACTTGATTTACTCTTCCGTACTGTCGGATCTGCTTATGCGGTTGGTCCTTGAATCTATAATATACGGATTTGCATGTCTCTATGCTTTGGCCGATTGGGCCGTTATCTTCTCCTTTCTTGATCTCCATTCGAAAGGCGAGTTTTTCTAGGGCAGGTCCTTTCTTGTTCTTACATGATTTTACTAGGATACGATCCAATCTAGGTTCGTACACCATCACTGAGATCCCAGGAAGATTCAATTTTCGAAAGGCAAGATTCGTAAAGTCCTGCAAGAGGTCGTCCAGGTTCGGACTCGTATTGAATAAGGATAAGAACTCTAATAGGATCTCGTTAGAAAGACTCGGGGCCTCGGGAGGTTTGGCCCGGTTCCTTCTTCTTTTTTCTAGGATCCATTCTCGGCCACAGGAATTACAAAGAAATTTACCTTCTTCGTACTGCCCTTCCGGCTTGTAAGATTCTCCGCAAAATACGCAGGACATCCGGAGAAAAAGGATAAGGATAAACCGAAACTGGGAAAGATGTTTTTCTATCCTCGTTTCACAAATTAGTAAAAATATTTCAGGGATTTAACTTCTTAGGATTTGGAATCTCTTCTAAATCATATTCTACATAAAATTCCGCTGAGAAGCGCGTATGTCCGTTTCCAGCGTATTAAGCAGAATCATCAAGAAATGCTTTTCTCGCTGAAAAGAAAGCTAAGTGCTTCGATTTTAGGTTTTTTCCTTGACCGCAAAATCATCAATTAGCATTTTTTTTAAGCAGATGTCAGGTTATATAAAACCCAGCCCATTACGCCATATCCAAGAAGTGGCGACGGCAATGAATTCAACTCTTGATCCGGATCGCCTTTTGGATCTTATCTTGGAGAGATGTATCCAAATTTGCGAGGTCGGTTCCGGATCTCTCATGTTGATCAGTCGGACGGACGAGGTCTTGGACATCGTTACCTTCCGGGGAATGAACCCTTCCGTTCGAACCAAAGTAAAACTGAGGGTGGGAGAAGGGATTACCGGGATCGTGGCTGCTTCTGGCGAGGGAATGATCGTTAACGACGTTACCCAGAACCCGCATTATATTTCCATTAAGGATGAGATCCTTTCCGAGTTAGCCGTTCCTATGATCGTAGAGGACGAGGTAATTGGGGTTATCTCGTTGGACTCCAGCAGAAAGCAGGCCTTCTCGGACGAGCATCTGGAGCTGGTTTCCACCTTGGCCAATATGGCCGCTCAGATCTTCAAGAACCTCCAGACCTTCCGTCAGCTGGAACAAAAGAATAAGATCCAACAAGTACTCATTGATATTTCCAGAACGGTAACTTCTACCTTGATCCTCCAAGAGATCTTTGACGATATCATGGAGAGACTCGATAAGTCTTTGAACTTGGAAAGAGGTTCTATCGTTCTATTCGATTCCGAAAAGAATATTCTCAAGCTGATCGCTGCCTCTGGCCTGACTGCAGAAGAAATGGAGAAGGGAGTTTATCTTCCGGGAGAAGGGATCACAGGAAGAGTATACGAGAACGGAGAAGCCGTCATCGTAGAGTCTATCGTAAACGACGAGAATTTCCTGAATCGTTTAGACAATGCCAATCATTTTAAGAATAATCCGGAGAACGTTAGTTTCCTTGCGGCTCCGATCAAGTCGGATACGGACGTTCTAGGCGTAGTCAGCGTCTTCTTTGTTCATAAGAAATACGTAGACTTAAAAACATACTTGGACTTCTTGCAAGTGGTCGCTTCCGTCATCTACCAAGCGATCCGTATCCAAAAGCTGATTGATGAGGAGAAGAGAGAGATCTCCAGAGAGAACGTACTCTTAAAACGAGAACTCAAGAACAAATACAAGTTCGGATCTCTCATCGGGAAGTCCAAGTCCATGGAGAAGCTGTTCGAGATGATCCAATTGGTCTCGGATTCCAGAGCTTCCGTATTGATCACTGGAGAATCCGGAACCGGTAAGGAAATGATCGCTTCTGCAATCCATTATAACTCTTCCCGTTCGGATAAGCCTTTTATAAAGATCAACTGTGCCGCTATTCCTGAGAACTTATTGGAGTCCGAGTTGTTCGGTCACAAGAAGGGATCCTTTACAGGCGCGGTTGCAGATAAGAAAGGAAAATTCGAGATGGCCGATACGGGAACCATCTTCTTGGACGAGATCGGAGAAATGGATCTGAACTTACAGTCCAAACTTCTTCGTGTTCTCCAAGAAAAGGAGATCGAGGCAGTCGGTTCCGTGAAACCCAAGAAGATCGACGTTCGGATCATCGCGGCTACGAATGCGGATCTGGAAGATCTGATCTCGCAGAAACTATTTCGCGCGGATCTATATTATAGATTGAATGTGGTGAACATGGAAACTCCTCCGTTGAGAGATCGATTGGAAGATGTTCCTTTGTTGATCAATCACTTCATTTCCAAATATTCCAACGAGAACGTAAAGAAGATCAAAGGAATTACTCGAGAGGCTCACAAGCTCCTGATGAGTTATACCTGGCCAGGAAACGTTCGAGAGCTGGAAAACGTGATCGAGAGAGCGGTGGTGTTATCCCAATCCGAGATGTTGGATATCCAAGATTTTTCCGATATCAGCGGACGAATTCTCTACGGAGAAGAAGGAGAAGAGGTCGAAGTGGGTGCCGATCCGGAGGCCGGTTCCGAAGTGGCAAGTTCCCGATTCTCTCCCGCTCACCTGGACGCGTTAGACGGAAGAGCTATGGAAGTGGTCGTTGGAGAAGTGGAAGCGAGACTCATCAAGTATGCCATGAAGAAATTCAAGTATACCAAGACTAGAGTCGCAAAGTTCCTAGGTATCAACCGAAACACTCTGGATAAGAAGATCAAGGATCTGAAGATAGATTATTAAGAGAGTTTTGTTTGCCAGTGCTGGTCGAACTCTTTGTAATTGCAGGTCAGTTCCTCGTCCTTTAGGATCTTGCGAACTGCCCTGTCCCTTCCTGCCGGATTGCTTTGACCGTTTACTCCCGTTTTATCCTCGAGAGTATTTGCGTTATCACTATGGTTCATGAAGCGGGAATTATCCACGCAAAAGTACCATTCGCCTTCGAACAAATAAGAGTATGTGTGTATCAGAATGCGCAAGCGTTCAGGCAATGCCTCAACTTCTTGCTGAGTTAGGATCCATACAGTCTTAGGATGGAATTCCCAAATCAGTTCTCCTTCTTCAATATCTCGTCCGGCAAAGACTCCTAAACCTCCGATCGGAGAGTCGGCTACGTAAGTTGGTACTTTTAGCATACTAAACGAAAAAAAAGGGAGGGAATCCAAATTGCAAGAATTTGATTCAGATCCTTTCGATTTTATAGAGCGATTGCCGGAGGAGTAAAAGGTTCGTTCTCCGGAGAATGATGAGGATCCAAATTTCCATTCTTCAAGACTAGGACTTGATCCGCAGCATGCAATCCTGTCAGTCTATGAGTAACGGACACGATTGTTCTTCCTTCTCTCAGTTTTTGCAAAGTCTTCAGAATGCGCGCCTCTGTGATCGGATCCAAAGCAGAAGTAGCCTCATCTAGGAGAAGGATCTGAGGATTACGGACCAATGCTCTTGCGAGCGCTATCCTTTGCTTTTCTCCACCGGAAAGCTTGGAGCCCTTGTCTCCAACGATGGTCTCATAACCGTCCGGAAGTCCGGAAATGAATTCGTGGATCTCCGCTAGCTTTGCGGCTTCGATCGCTTCTTCCGGAGTTGCGTCCGGACGACCCATGCGAATATTTTCTAGGATGCTAGTATGGAACAAGAAAGTATCCTGGAATACGATCCCGATCATAGAATGAAGAGCTTGCAATCGGATCTTTTCCAAATCGATCCCGTCGAAACTGATCTTGCCTTGGCTTGGTTCCACCATTCCTAAGATCAATTTGAAGATGGTACTCTTTCCGGATCCACTGGAACCTAGAATGACCGTGTAACTTCCTTTCTTGATCTCCAGATTGACCCCGTTCAGGTTCTTATTCCTGCCCTTATAACGGAAATGCAGGTCTTCTAAACGAATAGAATTCAAAAGTTCGGAAGGGGCATAAGGTCTTTCACTGTCCGTTTCGAATGCAGGAGTCCTTAAGATTTCCAGAATACGTTTCGCAGAACCGCTGGCCTGGTTCATAGTAGGAAAGTACTGAGACACATATAGAAGAGAATACGAAAGGTTCAGGAACGGAGGAAGGAATGCTGCCAGAGCTCCCACACTCACCATTCCATGGAATGCAAACCAAGCTCCCGCGATGAGCAGAACTGCCTGAAGTAAAAGAATTCCTCCGGACGCGGAGCGTTCTAAGTAGGAATTTGTTAATCCTAATTTCATGGAGACATGGAATAGCTTCTCGCAATTGCCTTTGAATTTTTCCCAAAAGGCTTGATCTAGATCGTACACGCGGATCAGGTTCTGCGCGGAAACGGATTCTTCTACTGCGTTTAGGACCTTGGCTTCTTCTATCTTTCTTTCATAACTTGCAGTTGTGGATCTCTTAGAGAAGAATACCGGTCCTAGGAAAGTGATCGGCCAGATCAGAGTAGCAATGGCGCCTAACTTCCAATCTAGAGCGAATAATAAAGCGGTACCAAAGATTGCTTCTAGAAGAGGAGAGATTCCCCAAGGGATCGAAGCAAGCACGGCGCTTTCTAAGGCTGTTAGATCCGTTGAGAAGCGAGAGAGTATATCTCCCATTCTGGTATTTGCATAAAAGTCCAGGTTCACTCTTTGGAGATGGATAAAGAGTTCTTCTCTCATGTCCCGGACTGCTCTGGCGGAGACCCAATTGTACAAATAATCCCGGATGGTTCCGGCAACTGTGATCAGTATCGTGCCTGTGATCAGAAGAGCACCGGTGATATAGAGTACGGTTTCGTTTTTTCCGATCAATGCCTCATCGATCAAAAACTTAAAAGAGAAAGGAATCGCGGAATAAACGATGATTTCGGTTAAAAGTAGGCCAACAATGATAACGACCCGACCTTTATAATTCCTAAAATATCTGGCTAGACCAAGAAGAATAAGGAAGGGGGACTCGGAAGAAGGTTCAGCACCAACCAAACCTGTCCCTAGAGTGGAGGAATAGGATCCCCTGGCAGCCTGGGTTCCCGGTGGCACCTTAGGGCCGGAAGATTTTGTATTAGAAAAGGTCGCTTGATTTTTACCGAGTTTAAAGCCTTCGGTGAATTTCTGTTTATTTGTCATACATGTTTCCCATTTGGATCCCGAACGGGAGAGGGAGCTCTGTCTTTTTAGGAAAGATATTTCCGTTATTTCCCACTATATCCGACACCCCTTCCCGCGTATATCCGGTAGTGAGCGATTTTGCTTAAACTTCTGTCTCATTAAGGAAAAATTTTAGGAGACAGAATACGGAAAAAGGAGCTACTACTCTTTTAGACTCGTAAAAACATTTGCTTAGAATGCTTGTTTTTGGATGCTTATATCCGGTCTTAAGCAGGCTTTGTAGGAAAGCGGAACTATGATTGAATTTAACTACAAAGAAGAATACGGGATCTATCGGGTCACTCTCAAGACCTCCGAGACGGCTCCCGGAACTCTGCATAAAATGGTGAAAGCCATGTTTTTTATGGGCTTCGAGATCCTTTCGGGAGATATCCGTACGATCAAAGAAGGGGATTCTTTGGTCAGTTATGACGAGTTCCTGCTTAGATCTTCCGAGACGGACTCCAAGATCAAGGCCTCTAAACTAGGTGTACTTATGTCATCCGTCTTTTCCGATGAAAACGCATTGGAAGAAATGATCCAAACCTCAAGTGAAATAGATATTCGAAACACATTTTACTTAGGACAAGATTCCCAGTTAGAGTTCGAAGACGTACCGGGAAGTTCGGCCACAAAATTTTATCTCGAAGCACCCGATAGAAAGGGCTTACTTTACTTCGTAACCGGAGTTCTAAAGGACCTAGGGATCAATATTCTCTCGGGCGAAGTTAGAACAGACGGAAAATCTTTGAAGGCGCAAGATACTTTCCTATTAACCGACTCTCGTACAGGAGCCGGTTTTGCGGGAAGTTCGGTGGAAGAACGGATTCGCAGATATATTCTTCAGAGCAGTTTGAATCAAGTTTGATCAAACGGATTTACTACGTCCAAAGTATTAGTCTAAGAAAAATAGATTTATCGGCTTAGCCAATCTTAGTATGATTTGGTAATATAAGCCGATACTAAAGTAGGAGATCCTTCCGCCTAACGATGGACGCATCTAGAGACTTACAGAAATTCGATTTTACGGAAGAGGTGATCCAGCACTTTCGTGAGAACCGGATCATCCCCGTAGACTTTTATAATAAACACGGACAGATCCTGATCCATAAGCAGGATATGGCGTCCGGCGACGATATCAATCGTCTCCAAAAATTCGAGAAGCAAGGTATTTATTTTCTAAGCGCCGAGATCGCAAAGATCCATCCAGGCAGCGGAAAGAAGAATTCTTCCTTAGATCCTTCTTTTGATAAACTGATCAATCCTACTCTGACCTTGGATATGTCCAAGGGCGCTACGGACATCCTTTCGGAGATCAAGAAATTCCCTCTGAATGGGGATCATGTAAAAGAGATCAATAAGTCCATCAATGCGGTCCTAGATGATTTTAAATCTTCTCCTAATATGGAGACGGGACTCGTGAACATTATCGAGGTCATGAAAAATGCGGGGATGCCTGTAGACTCCGAAGTACTCACCAAAAGAACCGTGATCGCAATGGCTCTAAAAGTTCGGGCCGCTAAGGTATTTACCAAGGTGGACATGGAGCAGAAGAAGGCGGAGCAGATGAATCTGATGATGGCCTCTTATCTCGCCGATATCGGCTATACTCAGATGAAGATCCCGACTCACGCGAACCTAAAACCGGAAGAGTTGGAATATATCAAGAACCATCCTATCATTAGTTATCTCATGATCGCTAATCTTCCTGAAATAGAGGACCCAGTTAAATCTGTTGTACTCAACCACCATAGGCCTCATCGCGGAGAAGGGATGAATAATAATTATCCTCAGACCAAACCTTTGGTCCAAAAACTCCAGAGCTATCGAGAGAAATATAAGGACGATTTCCGAAAGAATCTTTTGGCAACGGATATCCAAAAGCAAGTAAAGAGCATTCTTACGAATAGTATTTCCTACGAGGATATAGGGATCCTTTCTATTGCTGGGGAATTTGCCTCCCTTACCACTCCTCAGCCTTGGCGGGAACCAATGGAAGCTCTCAAGGCGATGAAATTGATCTTGAATAATAGCTTTTTTGCATATAATGAAAAGACGTTAAAGGACTTCTTCGACCATGTGGGCCTTTCCCTTTGCGATAATCAGCCGTTTATCAAGGTGGGTGACTACGTAATTGTCGCATCTCAGGATTCCAATCGAAAAGTATTCTTCGAGATCTGTGTAATCAAAGAGTCACATAAGAATTCGATCCGACCCATGTTAGAAAGGATCGGGACTGTCCGGCCAAAATTCGCAAATAATGGAAAGATCAGGATCTCCGGCTTCGAAATGGACAGCCTAAATATTGATAGAAGAAGGGCTGTTTTCAATTTGGAACGGAACGCAGACCCGAGACGGATCATTTACTTGGTAGACGAAGGTTTGGATCCTGAATTTTTCGATTCGCTGGATCGAGTTGTGAGAGAAACATATCCCTCTAGGACTTCTTCGGATTCGGATTCTCCCTCGAAAGCGGGAGTTTCTTGAACGTTTGCCGCCATTGCGGAAATTTATTCTTGCCTGTACCTTAGTATTCTCCTTTTCTTAGTCACATAAATATATCTTACTTAAACGTTATATACTTAGGGCTTATTTTTGTGGCCTTTGAGTGTTACGTGCGGATTTTCTATGGCTAGCAACTCAGGACCACAAGATCCATTAAAGCTCGAACGATTCGAGTTCAACGCAGACGTTATACGCCAATTTAAAGAAAATCAAGTTATTCCGATCGATTTTTATAACAAGAACGGTCAGATCCTGATCCATAGAAAAGACAACGCGACCGAAGCCGATATCAATAAACTTCAGAAGTTCGAACTACAAGGGATCTATTTCCTTCTGTCTGAACGACATAAAGTGACTGTAAATGCCGAGCATCCGGATGCAGTGAATGGCCGTAAGGTCTCTTTTATCAAGCTAGTGAATCCGGATCTTACCATTCAGATGGCGAAACAGGCTTCGGAGCTTTTAAAAGATCTGAGAGATTATCCTTTGAATGGGAATCATGTGAAGAATGTCGCGAAGGCGATCGATTCAATTTTGGATGATTTCTCAAACAGTCAGGATGTGGAGCTTGGCCTCGTGAATGTGATCGAGGTCATGAAGTCCGCAGGTGTAGAAACCGATTCCGAGATCCTAACCAAACGCACTGTTATCTCTATGGCCATGAAGCTGAGAAGCTTAAAGGCATTGTCTCTTAAGGACGCAGAAAATTCAAAAGCACAACAACTCAATCTGATGATGGCTGCTTATATGGTAGATATAGGAAAGTCCAGAATGAAATTCCCGGCTCACGGAAATCTGAGTAAAGAGGAATTCGAGTATGTCAAGAACCATCCGGTGATTAGTTATCTGATGATCGGAAATCTCCCTTCTATCCAGACTCAGGTAAAGACTTCCGTATTGAACAGTCATAGACCGTACCGCGGAGAAGGGTTGAATAACAATTATCCTTCTTCTGCATTTTTGGTCCAAAGATTGAACGAATATTACGAAAAATACAAGGACGATCCAACTAGAAGCGTTCTAGTAGAGGATCTACAAAGACAGCTTTATATCCTGCAAAGCAATTCTTATAGCGAAGATGATCCTGCGATCATTTCCATTTCGGGAGAATTTGCTTCCTTGAGTTCGACTCAAAACTGGAGACCGGCTTATGCTCCGATCACCGCGATGAAGTTGATCTTGAACAATAGCTTCTTCTCTTATAATGAAAGAGTGGTTAAGGAATTCTTCGACTTTATGGCCTTGAGTCTCTGCGAGAACAAGAGCGTGTTGAATGTGGGCGACTACGTCATCGTGGTTTCCACGGATTCTCAGCACAAGATCCATTTCGAGACATGTATTATTCGTGAGATCAATCGCAACCAAACTCGTCCTCTTTTGGAAAGAGTAGGAACCATCCGACCGATCTTCTCCAATTCCGGAAAGATCAAGATCGCAGGTTACGATCGCAAGACCTTCCGTCCTGACAGAAGGAAGGCAGTATTCAATCTGGCTAATACTGTGGATCCGAGAAGAGTGATCTATGCGATCGATCCTGAATTGGATCCGCCTCTCTTCGACTTGATCGACAAGAATCATCGTCAGACGGCTCCGAAATCTGTCGCGTAAGCTTTCGGCTTTTCCCTAGCTTAAGACGAATCCTACTTTCTTCCCTTGCTGGTGTCCTGTTTTCTGGTACTGTATGCCTTCCAGCTGGGGTAAAATATTCAAAGTTAGTACGTTTGGAGAATCTCACGGTGAGGCCGTGGGAGTTGTGGTCGAAGGAGTTCCTGCCGGGATCCCGATCCGTTTAGAAGAGATCCAAAAGGATCTGAGCCGTCGAAGGCCAGGCCAAAGTAAACTTACCACTCCTAGAGACGAGTCGGATACAGTCCAAGTCCTCTCCGGAGTATTCGAAGGCAAGACGATCGGAAGCCCGATCGCTCTCGTGGTCCATAACCAAAATACGATTTCCAAAGATTACGAAAATCTAAGAGAGACATTTCGTCCTTCTCATGCAGACTATACATACCAAGCAAAGTACGGATTTCGTGCTCACGTAGGAGGAGGAAGGTCCTCCGTTCGAGAGACGATTGCCAGGGTTGCCGCGGGTGCCATCGCAAGAATGATCCTAGAGGACGATTTCGGGATCAAGACGGTCGCTTGGGTAGATACGATCGGCAAGATCTCTTCGGATATTCCCGAAAGCAAGTACCCTCTTACCCGAGAAGAAGTGGATGTGAATGAGGTCCGTTGTCCGGATCTTGCAGCAGCCGAAAAAATGAGGGCACTCATTCTAGAAATGAAAGAGGCTGGGGACAGCGTGGGGGGAATTATCCGCTGTGCTTCTTATAATCTTCCTCCTGGACTCGGAGATCCTGTTTATGATAAATTGGACGGGGACTTGGCAAAGGCCATTCTTTCTATCCCTGCCTGTAAGGGATTCGAGGTGGGTTCCGGATTTTCAGGAACTCTTCTTACAGGAAGCACTCATAACGACGAATTCTATATAGAAGAAGGGACCGGAAGAGTTCGAACGAAAACGAATCACTCCGGCGGATTGCAAGGTGGGATCTCTAACGGAGAGGCTCTAGTTGTCCGGGCCGCTTTTAAACCGACTTCTACCATTTTCAAAAAGCAGAATACGGTCAATATCGAAGGAAAGGATACTGTCCTGGAAGCAAAAGGTCGTCATGATCCTTGCGTACTTCCCCGCGCCGTACCCATTGTAGAGGCGGCTGTGAACTTAATTCTAGTCGATGCCTACCTCTACCAAAGAGCGATGAATCCTCTCTGGTACCAAAAATGGGCCAAGGTCCCGGATTATTACCGGGATCTGAAACTCTGATTTTCCGCAAAATCGTTCTGATCTAGAAACGGGTTGCCAACTTGGAATAGTACGTTTCAATTGAGATTAGGCGCCTGGCTTTTCTGAGAAAACGGAGGTTCGAGTGGTCAAGATAAAGATAGACGGGATCGAATACGAGGTCGACGAGAAGAAGAATTTAATATCCGCAGCCAAAGATGTGGGCGTGGATATTCCCTTCTTCTGCTATCATCCGAAATTATCAGTGGTGGGCATGTGTCGCATGTGCCTCATCGAAATAGAAGGCGTGCCTCGCTTGCAGGTCGCCTGCAATACGAAGGTTACTGAAGGACTTTCTATCGTAACCAAGAGCGATAGGGTCAAGGAAGCACGCGAGGGAACGATGGAGTTCCTTCTTGCAAATCACCCTCTGGACTGTCCAGTCTGCGATAAAGCGGGAGAATGCCAACTTCAGGACAATTCCTTTAAGGAAGGAAAAGGCAATTCCAGATTTACATTAGAAAAACGGAATATTCCTCAGGAAGAGATCGGCGCAAACCTAATTATCAATCATAATCGATGCATCGTATGTTATAGATGCGTTCGATTCGAAGAAGAGATGGTAGGAGAATCCAATCTAGGTCTCTTTGAAAGAGGATATCATTCCATTATCGGCCTGGCAAAAGACCAGCCCATCCAGCATAATTACCAAGGAGCTCTCGCGGATATCTGTCCCGTAGGAGCATTGTTAAATAATAAAACTCTGTTTAAGTCCCGGGTTTGGTGGTATAAATCCGAAGAATCCGTATGCCCAGGATGTAGCACCGGATGCAAGACCTTCACGAATGTGCGAGACAATAAGATGTATCGGTATATGCCTCGCATTGACGAGGAGAAGGACCAATACTTCCTTTGCGATAAGGGTAGATTCGACGTGGATTGGTTGAATACCAACAGGCTTTTTGCGTATCATAAGGATGGAGAAGCGAGTGTTAGTTCGCTTGTTCTGGATGAGATCTCCGAAAGAATTCTTAATGCGAAGAAGATCGCAGTTGTCGGCGGGGCTCACGAATCCAATGAAAATCTGAAATCCATCCGAGAGTCCCTAGCACAATTCGGAGTTCCATTTGTGATCGAAGGAAGAGTTTCTTCCGAGCAGTACAAGGAACCGGAACAACTAGACTTCCAATTTACAACCGATAAGAGACCGAATACGAAAGGCGTAACCGAAGCCGGCTTTGTTTCGGGAGAAGGGATCGAAGCATTGCGTTCCTCCATTTCCAAAGGCGAATACGATCTGGTATTTGTGATCAAGGAAAAAGTAGAAGAAATAGTAGCTAACACCCGTCTCGAATCTGTGGTATTATTAGAAACGAACAAAACCGAAGAAGTTTCTAAGGTGAAATATTCTCTTCCGATCAAAGCATATTCGGAACAAAGCGGAAGCTTTACGAATAAGAAGGGTTGGGTCCAGAATTTCAATCGTTCCATGGAACCTCCGAAAGGCTTATTGAGTACCGGAGAGATCTTCCAAACACTAGCGAACAAGATTGGACAATTGCGTTCCAATCCGAGAGAGGCAGCCATTGGGAACCGTTAATATAGTCAACGTAGCCAAAAAGCACAAGCTGGCTTGGTATCAAAAGCTATACTTCTATTCCATCGGAAAGGGTCTTTGGATCACTCTGAAACATTTTGTGAAGGCTGCGTTCTTAAGAGGCGCAGTCACTCTAGAGTTTCCGGAGAAGAGAAGGAAATTCTCTAATCGCTTCCGTGGAATGCATACCATGAAGAGAGACGAACTGGGAAGAGAAAGATGTACCAGTTGCTTCTGTTGTATGTGGATCTGCCCTGCGGATGCGATCAAGATCGAAGCGGGACATGTAACTCCGGAACTACAACATCTTCATCCGGAAGATAAGTATGCGAAGAAGTTCGAAATAGATCTATTGCGTTGTATATTCTGTGGAATGTGCGAAGAGGCTTGCCCTAAGGGTGCCATCTACTTGGACGGACCGGCTGAAATGGCCGCAGACAACAGAGAGGATCTGATCCTCACCAAGGAGAGAATGATGCAGAAGGTCGGAGGACCGATCTTAGGCGAGCGGGTTTGAGCCGCTCGCCCTTCTTCCCAAAGGTTATTTAAGAAGCTTTTAATTTAGATTTTTCTGTTTCGATAGCCTCTATCTCTTTCGTTGCCCGATCCAAGATCGGAGAATGCAATCTTTGTGATGCATATTCCAAGCAAGCCTGGATATCAGCCACAGTAAGATTCGGATATTCCCTGATAATATCCGAGTGTCCAAATCCTAAGAAGATCATATCCAATATCTCTAAAACTCGGATTGAGGTTCCGCGGATAACCGGTTTTCCTCCGCAAACGGAAGGATGGGCCGTAATTCGGTCGACTAGTTCCGTATTTATTTTCATTCTAAACTATATAACAATTCTCCGATGGAAATTTTGAATCCGAAACGAAATATTCCGGAAATTTTCCCTCCTGGGGAATGAACTCCTTGGTTTTAGGAACGAAGGTTTTTCTATAAAAGAGGTTCATTCCCTAAGTTACTTATTATATTATTTAAGTAATATTATTACTGTAATCGATTGAAAAATTTTTCGAAAGCCTTCTTAGGAGAAGGTTCGACCGGAATTCGATTCGAAGCGGATCTGCTGGAGAGATCTCATTCCATTCTAGACACTTATCAAGCGTCTCAAGTATGGAAAAAGAATCCGAGGAAGAAATATATAAAAAGCTGGGCCAAGTCTTGCGCTTTCACCGGACCCAGAAAGGCCTTTCTCTGCAACAACTTGCAGATAGACTCGAGAAAGAATTCAAGGTCCCTTTCAATCCAAACTTATTGGGAAAAGTAGAGAGAGGAACATCCAGGATACTCGGAGGGGACCTGATCCGGATGTGTAGCTTTTATCAGATAGAGATAAAGCAGTTCTTTCCTAAAGATAATAAGAAGCCTGTTCAAGAAAACGTGTTGGGGGATCTAATCGAGTCTCCCGTCATCCGAACGATCCTTTCCTATCTAAACGATCATAAGGATGAACCCGAATTCCTAAGCTATCTAGAAGTATATCTGAGAAATATGACTGTTCCTACTTTAAACCTAATTAAGGGTGCTGACCCGAAAAGCCTCAAGGTCGCTTCCCCCAAGAAAAAGTCAAAGAAGGGTTAAAAGCGGACTCCGGAATTTTGCTTCCGTATAACCAATGTCTTATAAAGATTAGCCAGAAACGCGGCTTTTCACCCGCATCTGAGGAAAATGCAAGGTCTTTCGCAACAGGAATTCTCCATACTCTATGAGTCATGCAAGAATACTGTTTACCATTTCCTGTTAAAACTCTCCGGAAATCCGGAAATCGCAGAGGATTTAACCCAAGAGACCTTTTTAAAAGCATTCGAGGTCATGGACCGATTCGATCCGAATCGTGGAAGTTTCTCTTCTTGGTCCTGCACAATCGGTAAAAATCTTTACTTTAAACATTTTAATCGTACAAAGAAGGAATTCGGGAATGTTTCTATCAATATCGAGAACTTTCCGGAATTATCCGACGGGAACCATGAGGATCCCCTAGATCTGGAAAAAAATTCTATCAGCTCCGCGTTGAAACAGGGAGTTTCCAGTCTACCTGAGCCGGAAAAAAGCATAATACTATTGAAAGAGATCCAAAAGAAGACCTTGAGAGAAACTGCTGAGGCTTTGGGGATTTCGGAGAGAACCGTAAGTCGTCGCTTGTTAAGCGCTTTTAGGATTTTACGCACTTATCTCGAGTCAGAAGGGATTGGACTGTAAGATGTCGTTGAACACAGAACAGACTAAAAGTTTCGAAGAACTTCTGGAATCTTATATTTCCGGCGAGATCAATGCTGCCGGCAAAAAGAGATTATTGGAGTTTGTACTCCATGATCCTGATAAGGCCGAAGAATATCGTCAGATCACTCGCATCCAAAGTAAGCTCCAAAACTCGATCGTTGAGGCTTCGGATCGGGAGCTTCAGCCGAATTATACTGCACGGAGAAAGGTAATATTCCTCCCTAAGTCAGTGCTACTCGTGGGCGCCGCGGCATTGATCTTATTGTCCATTGGATTCTATTTGGCAAGAAACCCTTTTGCAAAACAAGAACCGGCAAATATATTCACTCAATCTTATGGAGATTGTTCTTCTAACGGAGAAAAGCTAGAACCTGGACAAGACATCACCGGTAAGGAAATTCGATCCGGAAAATTCTCAGTCTGTGATATTCAACTAGAAGGAAGAAAAAGCGCAACTGTTCGTGCCTTACCGGAAACGGATTTTATCGCAGAACATAACGAGGAAGAGATCCATATCAATCTGGGTTATGGTGGCCTACTCCTGGATAGCCTCGGACCTAAGAATTCAGAGAGCGTATTTATTACCGCGACCGATTTTAAATTAACCTTAGAAGGTACCAAGGTTTCCTTGGATAGGAATCGCTCCAATCATTTCATATCCGTTCAGGTCTTAGAAGGAAGAGTGAGGCTTGAATCCGGAGACGCGGTCTTTTGGGAATCGCTCTCTTCTGTAGTTAGCAAGAAAGAGTTGGAACTTCTTCAAAAAGAATATCCGAACTTGTTTGATAAGCAGCAAGTCCTTATCGATGCAGGACGTCAGATCTCTTGGCCAGGTCTGAGCAAGGCAAGGATCGAGGGATTGAGAAAGATAGAAGACGCGATCCGTGTCGGCAAAAATCGGAAACCTGATCTAGAACTAGATGAGGAATTGATCAAGAGCTTAAAATCTCAGATAGACGCTCTACCTAAAGCCGGTTCTCAAGCTGTTCCTAGTGAACTTAAAAATTCCCTAAAAGATATTTTACCAAAGGAAAAAGCCGAGTTGGAGAAGAAGTTCTCTACCATGGTGCGCTTTCCGACGAAAGACCTGAAAGAAAAAGAACTTCTGATGAATTTGGTCAAGAAGATCGATAAAACCTCAACGATCGAGTTGTTGAAAGAAAAGAGCCAACCTCAGGAAATCCGAGTCCTTCATATGAAAGACGGGACTTCTGAAACAGGTTATATCTATCAGCAGGATAATTTCTTTATCGTTCTAAAAGCCGAAGGAAATCTGATCATTCCGGTAGAAGCAGTCGACAGGATAGAATACGAATATTAATTTTCTTTGTTCCTTCTCCAAAAAGGAAGATAGAGCAAGGTAAATAGAAGGATCCCGAGTAGCTCCATCCAAAGAATATAAATCGGCCAAGGGCCCAAGAAGTCCAAGGCCGAATCGGAAGACGGTTTATAACGCATATAACCGTAATTTGCATCTAAAAGAAAATCCAGGGCCATAGCGACTACCACATAGACCTGGCTATAAAGAACAGACCGAATAACTGCTCCTTTTCTCGGTACTAAACCAAGACCAAATACTGCGTATAACGTAGAGACCACCAACCCCGAATGGGCGATGAAAAATATGAAAAAGTAAATATGGGGAAAACTAACGGAAAGATCGGGAGTTAGAACTCCTTGAAAAGATCCAGCCATGACCCAGAAATAAGAAAGTTCTGCAAGAGTTCGATTTCTGGTAAAGAGTGCGAGGGAGGTTACAATAGCAGACCAATTGCAAAACTCCATCGGCAGATCGTAACGCCAATGCCAAAGTCCTGCTTCAGCTCTATAGATAATATAAACTACATAGTTCAGGATCAATATCGTGCCTAGGGAGAAGCCGATATAATTCCTAGTTTTTAGGGATACGAACTTTCGGACATAGAGAGGCAGGCAAACGCTTAGAAAAAAGGTCAGTAATAGAATAGTAAAATGAAGAGGGCTCCAATGCTCGAATCTCATGCAAGAGAACCCTCTCCGAATATAAGAAAACTTTCAAATACTTATTCTTTAGAAAATGGGTGTCGTTTTAGTGTGGAATATCTTCTCCATTTCTGCTTCCGTAAATTGATGCGGTCTCTTTCTCTTTAAGTCCATAAAAAGCCCGTGCACCAAAGAAGAGACGACCAGTTTCTTTGTGGATCTAGAAAACATATCATGAGAGAACGCGAGCCGATTCTTCTCGGATCTGAGATAAGAGGTAACGATCACATACTCATTCGGAAATGTCATCGTGTCGAAGTAATTTAGCTCCGCCTTATAAACGACAGGGCCGACTCCTTTTGCTCTGAGTCCTTCAAGATCTAAGCCGCATTGATACGAAGAGCGTATCCTTGCATCGTCCAGATAATATTGGATCGTATCTAAATTCACAACCCCTTCCGGATTTAACTCCGCCCAGCGCACACTGATCGGATGATAAAAGGCAAACGGATAATTCTCTTCGTTAAAGAAAACTTCCTTCTCTTCTCCCGGAAGCCCCAGGATAAAGCGGGCCTTGGTAACCAGGCTTGAGTCGGAGGTGCGGTACATGTCCTGAACGATCTCGGTGGATTCCGGATTGGAACGTGTGATTTCTGTCGTAATATGCGCTTCTTCGGGATACTTTAGCTCACCCTTGTATTCTAGTTCGCAGCGACGAATCGCTAGACGATCTGGTTCCAGGATCTGAGATTCACCCTGCTGTTTCAATTCTGCAAAAGCCTTAATCCGAGCCTCTGCCAGATAACTTTGGTAGGTTCCGTTATTCACATGGCCGTTAATATCCAAATCCGCTCTGCGGACCGGTAGGGAAAGGGAGCTTATTGTCTTTTGGGATTCTTCCATAAGCCTCATAAAATCCTCCGGTGGACCAATCAGTCTACCTGCTGGTTCCAGGATAAATTATGGTAGACAAACCTGTCTACCATAATTAAGATCGAATTAGAAAAAAGAGCCAGCCCCATGCTTGTGAAAAAGGACAGCATCCAACCGGAAGATCCAGCAAAGGAACGTATATTAAAAGCCGCTTCCAGGCTTTTCTATGCCAAGGGCTATCCGAATACGGGAATAAACGAGATCCTCGAAGAGGCAGGGGCCTTTAAGAAGAGCCTCTATATTCACTATCCATCTAAAAAGGATCTGGGAAAGGCGTACCTAATGGATCAGGAAGATTCTATTCTAGGTCCTGCGAAGAAGGTGATGGCTCGTGAAAAGAAATATTCCGATTTCGTAAAGTCATGGATGAGGGTGCTGCGCCGCGGACTGCGAAGTTCGTATCATTACGGTTGTCCATATGCGAATCTTTCTAACCAGACCCATGACGAACCAGAACTTGCAGATTTTGTAAAATTGGCTTTGGATAGATGGGTGGATGAATTCGAGATCTATATCCGAAATGCGGAAATGAATTCTAAGAAGAAGCTAAGCGAGGAAGAGGCAAGGGAGATCTCGGAAAGGATCCTATTCTATTACCAAGGTGCCTTGCAGCTCTATGGCATGTCGGGGAATATGAAGTACATCGACCGCTTAGAAAAAGAACTTCTCTCCCTAGATCCTGCGGTTTAAAAATCGAGTCTTATCAATTAGCACCGAAGTCCCAGACATGGGCAGAACACTTCACTAAGTCTCCCGCAAAATAATGGGGGAATGTGTATGCGAATCTTCCTAGAACAGGATTCGGATCCTTGTACAAAATGGAATCTACGCGGATCTGATCGGACTCGTCTCTATAGATCCTGAACCAGATAGGGAGTTTAAATTGATCCTTTCCATACTTTGAGTTGGTATTATCTTTACAGGATTTAACACAGGAATCATAGACCTCGTTTGCATCTTTAGAAGTGTGAATGAATTTGGCCTGTTCCTTGCATGTTATAGCACATTCGTCCGGATCTCCAGAATCGTATGTGAAGGCAACGTGTACTTCTTTGTTGTTTTCTATGCTGAAAGAGCCTTTTGTGATCGGGACCCTTTCTCCTGCACGAGTACTTCGCATATAGGCTGCGGAAGGAGGATCTATGATCAGATCTAGATCGCTGATCTCCAAATACATCCTGGATTCAACTTTAGGAAATATATTCTCCCAATTCAAACAGGACTCCTTGCTCGGTTGCGCTTTTAGAAAAAAAGGGGAACCGATTGCCAAGAGACAAAGTAGGAGTATTGACAATTTGGATTTCATTCGTTCGAAAACCGATTATATTACTCGGATAAGGAAGCTTCCAGCAGAAAACTAACGTTTTCAAGCCGGAAATTGATCCGTTCATTCCGAATACCTTGTCGTTTGCTATTGCGTTCTAATTTCTCTATTCGTTTAGAAGAATTCTTTCGGAAGCTAGTTCTATTTTTTTCGATCCCAAGCCGGTTTTGCTTTTAAGACTTTCTTATGGATCGGGCATAAAGGATCGTGAGAACCTCTCAGATATCCGGTACTCATTAAGAATTCGTTCACGATCTCCCCTCCCACGAATACGAAATTCTTCTTAAAGATCTTCACCCATTCTTCTTTCGTTTTAGGATGATGGGAATCGATCCATTTTTGAAAACTCCCGAATTCCTTTTGTAAACCGAGTATGACGTTCGCATTATGGATGGCCGCATTGATCTTGAGCCTGTTCCGAATGATCCCAGCATCGTTCATGAGCCTTTCGAAATCCTTTTCCTTGAACTTGGCGATCTTAGAGATCGAGAAATTCTTGTAGGCCTTGCGAAAGGATTCTTTCTTCTTTAGGATCGTTGTCCAGGAAAGTCCAGCCTGATTGATCTCTAAGATCAGTCTCCCGAAGAGCTCATCGTCCGAATGAAGAGGATAACCGTATTCGTTGTCGTGATAGATCTTGTTTTCGGATACGTCTTTCGGGCCTAGGGATTCAATATAAAGGCAGTACTTATTGCGAGCTTGCATATTCTTTCAAATTCCGGAGAGAAAAGATCAGGTTTTATATCTATGCAGGTGTTGAGTAGGGCAAGTAAATTTTGCGAGCCTAAGGTTTCGTTTATTCCCTAGACTCGCAAAGAATAACGGAAGGTTTTAGAATCCGATCATCATTCCCCCATCGACTCTAAGAGTTGCACCTGTAATCCAATCCGCTTCATCGGAAGCTAGGAAAGAAACAGCAGAAGCCACAGAGTCCTCAGGGTTTCTGTCTATCTTCAGAGGAATAGAATTTAGTATAGATTCTTGCACTTCTTTCGGCACATGGGTTACGAAATCGTTCGCGATAAAACCGGAAGCTACACAATTCACGGTGATATTTCGGGAAGCAAATTCTCTCGCTGCGGATTTTGTGAGGGCCATTAGTCCTGCCTTTGCAGAGGAGTAATTCGCTTGGCCTCCATTCCCATAGAAACCGGAAACAGAACCTATATTGATGATCCTTCCTTTCTTATTCTTTAACATCAATTTTGCTGCGGCTTGGGTTCCGAAAAAGGCTGCTTTCAAATTTACGGAATGGACCTTATCCCATTTCTCTTCGCTCATTCGCAAGAATAGGTCATCCTCTACCACTCCTGCATTATTGATCCAAATATCCAAGGATCCCGTTTTTTCCAATGCAAAGTCTGCGAGCTCTTTGTTCTGGGTCTTGGAGATAACATCGCAAGCTTTCCAAAGAACTTCTGAGTGATTCTTCGAACTTAGTTCTTTGGCCGTTGCCTCGCAGTCCAATTCGTTCAGGTCGGAGATGATAACCTTACATCCTCTTTCGGAAAGCATTCTCGCAATTGCTTTCCCTATTCCTCTTGCTGATCCGGTGATCACAGCTGTCTTCCCTTGAAACATAAATTCCTCCTTTATTATTTCGATATCGAAATAAATGGGTGCACTATTAAAATTTTCGCTTTCTCATATTTATTCGAAATTAGAATAGATTTTGGTTAGAATACGAAAGAACTCTTCCCTTTCGTTTTGGTTCAAGTCCTTGTTGATACGAAGAAGTGTTGCTTTAGATGCCTTTTGGACGAGATCCAAGGTCACTTTTCCTTTTTCGGTTAGCTCCGCAGAAGTAACTCTTTCATCTTCATACGGCTTGGATCGCTTAATATAGCCTGTTTCTTCCATCTTATCTAGTAGGGCGGTGATTGTGGAGTTGGTTCTATCTAACCCTTTTGCAAGTTCGCTCATAGTCAGGGGACCACCCTTTCCCAAGGCAAATAGAACTCCTCCATGTGCAGGGACAAGATCCTGGATCCCCTGCTTTTGAAACTCGGCAGATAAATGCTTTTGGATCCGATCTCTGGTCCTGGATAGCAAATGAATGATGAACTCGGGTTTCATATATATTTAGACATCGAAATAGTTGGGATGTTTTGTCAAGCGGGAAAAAATCGAGGTTTGAAGCTAGTTTTTAGGTTTACTTCGACTGAGTTCCCGCAGGTTCTCTGAAGTTGATCTCGAAGATATCGTAGTTGGATTCTCGGACCCCGACTACGAATGCAACGGAAACTCCTAGAAAATATCTACCGCTGTATTTCATTGCTTTCCATGCGAATTCAGCCATCTCTTCCGAAGTGATGGAGAAAGGATGGACCTTTCCTCTGGATTCGTCCAAGTAGATGCCTTCGTATGTCCCGACAACTGTTCCTTTGTATTCGAGGCTGAGAATCCTGCCTGTAACGGAAAAATTCCTTTTTCCTCCAGTCTTGCGGCTCGTCATCTTATCTATAGGTTGGGCCGTATCGTGCGCGTGAACCCAAACAGTGAGCCTGCCGCTAGGATCTTTTACAGGTTCCGTATGCGGAAGCTTGCTATCTTGGTATTGTGCATCTACGATCTCGATACTCGTAGAAAGCGCGACCGGCTTGATCCTATGTATATTAAATTGTATTAAAATTGTTTGGTTCAGGTTTTTGCTTAAGAAATTTACAACATCCGCATTTTCGGGGCGCACGCTGACCTGTACTTTCTTACGCATGGGTGTAAAGCACTCGTCCCTGGCCATGTCGCATTCCTCGGCAGGGTCATAAACGGTCACTTCGATGACCCCTTCATAGGATTCATAGATGATCCCGCTACTCTCGAATTGGGTTAGCTTGGCGACGGTCCATCCTTCGGAATAAGTCCCTAAGGAGAAAACGGAAGTGGAGAAAAAGAAAAGTTGAGTAAAGAATACAAATGCAAAAAGCTTTCTTAGGCCCATAAGTCTCTATCTAAGGAGATTTCAATCCTTTCCGTTCTATCTTGTATGTCGGAATCCCTGGAAAGAAATTTCGATATTTATTTGGAGATTGGAGGTTAGAAAGCTTCTTTTGTCGATCCTATTGTTTTCCGTTGGGAATAAATCCGAAATTTTTCGGAGCAATTTCTATTCTTCCCTTCGTTTTCCTTTCTTCGGACCTCTTCTGAACGGATCCTAGTGGACCGTTTCATGGTCAAAGAATGTCAAAAGATAAGGATTGCCAGGATTGTTCATTGAGGCTTTCTACTTAGGTTGAGTATGATTTCTTATTTTAGATCCGTATTGTCTGGGTTTCTGTTTATTACATTTCTCTTTCCGGTTGTAATGAGTGCGCAAGAATACCGTAAGTCGCCTTTCGACAAGAAAAAACCCTCCCAAGAAAGAAGGAATGTGGTCCCTAAAGAATATATGATCAAGCTAAAGCCGGGTTATAATAGTTCTAAGATCAAGGATTTACTGCCGGATTTTCCCATTCGAAAGATTGAGGATCTTTCAAACGATATTTATCACGTAGTTTACGAGAAGGATCCTGGGCTGGAAGCCCTTGTCGAAGCTGCGAAACGATCCGGGATCGTTATCTTTGCGGAACCGAATCGGATCTATAAGGCTTATTGATCTATTTCTTGGAGAATCCTTTCTCTATCCAGCTTGCTATATCGTATAATGCCGCTTTGGCTTTCGGTACTCCTCTCCCCAGATTAAAGAACCCATGTATTAAGGATTCATAAACTTTTAGTTCTACCGGGATTTTTGCCTTCTTCAGCAGCTCTGCATATGCTAAGCCTTCGTCCTGCAATGGATCGAAGCCGGCAATCACCAGATACGTTTGTGGGGAATGAGCCAAAGAACTTTGCTGAAACGGAGTAACTCTCGGGTCAGTGCAATCTTTCGTATTCGGTAAGCTATGTTTTTTAAAATATCGTAATAGATCCCTAGTTAAGGCATACCCATTCGCAAATTCTTCTACACTCTTTCTTTCTTGGATCAGATCGATCCAAGGGTAGATCAATAATTGGAAAAGGGGAAGAGGGATCTTTTCCTTCTTCGCTTGGGTGGAAATAGAAATTGCTAGATTGCCTCCTGCAGAATCCCCTCCCACTGCAATCTTCTTCGGATCCAGTCCGAGCGCTTTTCCGTTTTCTCTTAGCCATTTATATGCGGAGAAGGCGTCTTCCCAAGAAGAAGGATACTGAGACTCCGGTGCGAGTCCGTAGTCCACGGCGAGTATTGCGTGTCCGGAGTTCTTTGCTAAGAACCTAAGAGGTGGATCATGGGAATCCAAATCTCCGATCACAAAACCCCCTCCATGAAAATAGAGAAGGCAAGGTTCTAATGCAGAACCTTGGTTAGAAGAATATAATCTAACTGGAATGCGACCCTTATTGCCTGGGATCGTAAAATCCTCTACTCTAGGAAGATCTATCTTCTCCAAGTCGAATAGTGTCATGATGTCCCGAAAGAGTGCTCTTGCCTTGAGTGGAGGAAGATGCTCCGGTTTCGGTTTGATCTTTGCTAGGACAAGTGCGGCCCGGATCTTGGGATCCAAGATCCGTCCGCGTTTTACATCCTTTCCAAAAATCCGCAGGATCGGGTCTGGAAGGGACAATAAGGCTCGGGCAGCGATCCCCTCAAACTTTTGCCAAAGCACTCTTCTTGGATTTCCTTAGATCTTTTCCATGTCCGTTGGAAGAAGACTTAGTAGTTTGTTTGTACTTTGCCTTTGCTTCGATCGGTAGAGAGTTAGAGGTTTTAGAGGCCCTTTTCTTACCTGCCTTTAACTCCTTCTGCATATAATACAAAAAGTCCTCATAGTCCACTTGCATCGTATGTCTTGCAGAAGACACATAACGTTTCTTCATGGTAGTTTCGTAGTCTTTGATCTGCCTTTGCATTTCGGCGGAATTCGGTAGCAGATAATTTCCAGTCAGGTATTCCGCTAACCATTTCCCTTGGAATTCGGCAAGCGGCATGATCGCTCCCAGAGGTTGATACAATCCTACGAAGAAAAGATTTTTCAGTCCCGGTTTGAATGTCCTATGGAACAGAGGAAGATAATTATCCGGAGCGGAAATAAAATCCGAATGGAGGAATGGAAACTTTACATTGTATCCTGTGCAATAAATGATCGCATCGATCTCTTCCTCAGAACCGTCCGCAAATTTCACTTTGTTTCCGTTGTATTCCTGGATTACGGGCTTGTACTTGATGTCTCCTCTACCCAAGCGAACTAGAATATCTTGGGAGATGGTAGGATGCGCTTCTCCCGGTTTATGATCCGGTTTAGGAAGTCCGAAGTCTTCCATCTTGCCCACTCCGATCTTCAACATAATGCTAAACAAAAACTGTTTGATCCAAAATGGAGTTCCCGGCGGGATCATTTCGGTGGATTTGTCCAAAGGTTTTCCGAAGAGATAGTTCGGAATGATCCAGGCCCCTCTTCTAGAGCTCAGGAATACTTTCTTTGCGACTCCGGGACGGCTTAATTCTACGGAGATATCCATAGCACTATTTCCCATTCCGAGCACGACTACCTTCTTGCCAACTAGGTCGATTGGATGTTGCGGATCCACATAGTCATGTGAGTGTATTATCTTTCCGTTAAATTTGCCTGGAAAATCAGGTTCAGGCCAACGAGGAGACCAGTGATGTCCGTTCGCTACGATCACCGCATCGTAAAAATTCCTGTCTCCTTTTTCGCTGACTACTAGATAGGTCCCATCTTCTTGAGGTTCTACCTTTGCCACTCCATTCTTGAATTTGATGTTCTTGCGAAGTCCAAAGTGATCTACATAATCCAAGAAATATTTTTGTATAGGTTCATGGTTTGGATAATCCGCATACCAATGAGGCATCGGATAATCCTTATATTCCATTCTGTCTCTATGAGTGTTGATATGTAAGGATTTATAGATATTGCTGAGTCCGTTGTCGTTTTTATATCTCCAATTCCCACCTACGTCACTCCCCTTTTCGTAGCAGTCGTAAGGGATGCCTTTGTCTTGCAAAGATTTACAAACAGTGATCCCGCTTGAGCCTGCGCCGATCACGCATACTCTTGGTAACTCTTGCATGAATGTCTCCTTATCATTATGATCGTTATAAAACGATTCTTAGTAGAAGAGTGTGTATGGTCAGAGTCAAGTCCGAAAATAGATTGAGGGAATAAATCAATATGTTTAGGTCTGACTATGACGAACGAGAATGAGAGAACAAACGTTCATTTTGATTACGACTATGTCATTGTTGGATCCGGATTTGGCGGTAGTGTTTCTGCTATGCGACTTAGCCAAAAGGGCTACTCGGTGTTAGTGATCGAATCAGGTAAGAGATGGACTGCTAAAGATTTTCCTAAAACGAATTGGTCCGTTCATAAATATCTTTGGATGCCTAGACTGGGTTTTTATGGGATCCAAAGATTGAATCTTTTAAAGGATTTCTTTCTTGTAAGCGGCGCAGGTGTGGGAGGAGGTTCTCTTGTTTACGCGAATACTCTCTATGTTCCTTCCGATAAGACGCTGAATCATCCGACTTACCGAAAGATCGGAGGAAAGGAAGGGATGCTTCCCTTCTATGGGGTCGCCTCTAGAATGTTAGGCGTTACTAAAAATCCTAAGCTGGACGAATCGGACCAGATACTAAAAGAGATCGCAGAAGATATGGGAAGAGGAGAAACATTTACTCCGACCCCTGTAGGTGTTTTCTTTGGCGAAAAGAGCGGACAAACCGTCCGAGATCCTTACTTTCAGGGAGAAGGTCCTGAGAGAACTACCTGCAATTTCTGCGGAGGTTGTATGGTGGGTTGTCGTTTTAATTCTAAGAATACATTAGATAAAAATTATCTATTCTTTGCAGAGAAGTTGGGAGCTCAAGTCCTTGCCGAGACTAAGGCAATTGATCTGGTCCCACTGAATGAAAATGGAGAAAGAGATCCGAATGCCAGTGGAAAATTCGGATATGAGCTCAAGACCAGATCGACGACCGGTTGGTTCGGTTCTCCAAAGAGAACGTTTCGGGCAAAGAATGTGATCTTATCCGCTGCAGTGATGGGAACAGTTGGTCTTCTCCTTCGCTCCAAAGAGAATGGAAGTATGACACGTCTTTCTCCTCGTCTTGGGGATAATGTTCGTACGAATAGTGAGACTGTGCTTGCAGTTTCTAAATTCGGAAAGGACGTGGATTTTTCCAGAGGAGTGGCAATCACTTCTTCCATTCATCCGGACGATCACACTCATATTGAGCCTGTAAGATATTCCAGGGGTTCTGATTTCTTTGGGACCTTAGCGAGCGTGCTCACCGATGGAGGAGGAAAATTTCCCCGTTCTTTAAAGTACTTCTTCACCATGCTTGTTCATCCATTATATTTTTTGAAAGCATCTTGGCCTTTTGGTTTTGCGAAGAATTCTTTGATCCTTCTCGTAATGCAAACCTTGGACAATAAGGTAAAACTCGTCCGTGAAAGAAGAATGGCCTGGCCTTTCGAGAGATCCATGACCTCGGCCTTAACCGAAGGAGAAAAGACTCCTTCTTATATTCCGATCGCAAATCAAACTGCTCGCAAGATCGCGAAGAAGATCGGAGGATTTCCTCGTAGTTCTTTGAACGACGTACTTTTGAACGCACCGATCACCGGTCATATCATGGGCGGTTGTGTGATGGGCTCCGATCCGGAAGAAGGTGTGATCGATTTCGAGAATAAAGTATTCGGGTATCGAAATCTGAGAGTGTGCGATAGCTCCATGATCCCAGTGAATCTCGGCGTGAATCCCTCCTTATCGATCACAGCAATGACGGAAAGGGCAATGTCCATGATCCCTCCCAAATCGGACCAGATTCATATCTTTGAATTCGAGAAATCGTTCGGGATCGGTTCTATCGTATTCCCCGAAAAAGCAAAACTCTCTAGATAAAGTCTCCTCTAAAACGATGGACTCCTAGTAGAAGAAAAGAATTATCTCCGAATAAAGCTCGATAAGAGTTTCGGAGATAGGTCTTGTCTTTATTGAAAGAAAGTTTAAAGGATTTTTTTCAGACTAAGAGGGATTGGTTTTCCTTTGCCGCTGTCCTTCTTATTTTTATAACCCTTTGGGCTTTGAACTATCGTTTTATTTTTGTTCCTACGATCTTCGTAACCTTGAAGGATCAGCAAGAGGCCCTTCTTCTTTTCTTCTTCTTGTTTTATTCTTTAGGAGCTCTGATCATCTATCCGATCTCGCTGGCCCTATATGGAAAACTAAAAGAATGGAAGAGTGCATTTCCATTTGTCCTGGGAGTTGTGATCGTTCTTGCATTGGTAAGTTCCGCAAGATTCAAAGATACTAGTGTGTTTTCCTTCTTGGAAGCTTCTTCCGTTCGACCTGCGATAATGTCTTTGAATTATCTGAGCAATGTATGTATCTATGGGGTTATCCCTCTTTTCTGGATCTGGAAAAGTAAAGATTCGGATAGATTTTTGGGATTAAATGTAGGTTCGAAATGGGGAGAGATCATCCTTCTTCTTGGATTGATGATCCCTGTGATATTGGTTGCTTCCTTCTCCGTTTCTTTTTTGGCGTATTATCCTCGATTTGCGAATCGCTTGCCGGACGGTTATTTGGATTATCCTCCGATGGTTTGGATCCTGGTCTTTGAGATTGCGTATGCACTCGGCTTTGTAGCCCTCGAGACTTTCTTTCGGGGATTCATGGTTTTGCCTTTTTCGGATCGTTTTGGAAGTAAACCTGCGGTCTTAGCGATGGCTTTCTTGTACGGGCTTTTGCATTTTACTAAGCCCTCTTTCGAGGCCCTGGGATCTTTTTTCGGGGGATTCGTATTAGGCATGATCTCCTATAGAACGAGATCGGTATATGCAGGAATTATAATTAATATCGGGGTGGCTTGGGCCATGGAGCTTGCAGCCACCCTTCAATTCTTATATTTGATGTGATCTTGTTTCAAATACGGATCGTGTATCCGATATTATAGAAGAAGATCATATGCACGATATGCTGTTGTTGATAATGGTCCACTAAGCTTCTTTGCACTGCCGGGTTGGTAGACAAAGAATTCAAGTAATTGACGATCAGTTCGTTCTTGTATCCGAAAGCCTTAGAGGGATCCACAGTCAATCCATCGTTCGGATTATTATCCGCATACATCCCGATATTCGGCGTATATGTGCCGTTATCCACAAGTGCTGGAGTTGCCCTGTACATCATATTCGCTGCAAAGAAGAATTTTCCATAATCGAATTGGAGCCTAGGGCTGACGTCGCTGATCCCTTTTTTCCGATCGATATTATCGTTCACTTCTGCATAACCGACTACCAAGCTAGGGGTAATACGGAAAGTCTCTCCCTTGAAAAATTCGTGGCCTAGGCTCAAACGATAGTTATGAGTTCCCTGGAAGACCCCGCCAAAGTCGTTTAACATTTTATTGTTAATGGAGATCGTAGGGCTCAACCATTCCCAGAACGGAGCCTTCCATCCGATCACCCAATATCCTCTCATCGCATAACCTGGTTGGTTTTGGTTGATGAATAAGAAACCTGCGGAGAAGGTCCCGAGTCTCGTCTCATGATCGTACATCGCTCTAGTAAACAGATAATCATAGAGACCGTTCTGCTCTTTGCGGGTTTTTACCTGGTTCGGATCATACTGTAACTGTCCGGTTGCCAAAGATTTATTTACTAGATCGGATTGATCCGGTCCTCCCGGAGTGGATTGCATTCTTAGATCTGAATCCGTATTGCTTCTGTCTACCATCGGGTTCATCATGGTTAAACCAAGTTTAAACGCTTTAGGTAAACCTAATAGTTCTACGCTCGTAGTCAGAAAGTAGGCTTGGTAGAAATCCTTATAAGAGGTTCCATTCCTTCTTGCCTGGCGTTCCCCGAATAGATCGGAACCTTGAAAGGCACCATCGTTGGAAACAGATTGGGAAAGCAGAATAGAATGCTCCGGTAAGGTATCGACCGGAGTTTGAGGCTTCACGGCTCCTGTTGGAACGCTTTCGTCTGTAGTCAACTCAGGAGTTGTGTCCGGACGATCTTCTGTGATCTGTTTGATCTTGTCTTTTCGAACTCGAATAATGACCCCATCCAAGCTCACGAACTCTAACTCTGTTTCGGTTTCTTTTTGGATGGTGACTTTTTCGAAAACTCTACCTGATGCGGTGCGGATGGTAACTCCTAAAAGTTCTCCTAAGCCGCTTGTAGAGACGAAGAGGATGAACGTTAACGTACCTATACTTCTTCTCATGTAACCAATATTTTTTGAAGTATCCGTAAATTCAATTCACATACACGAATTCCCTACTTTCTATAAAAAATAAAATTCCTGATTAATAGGTCCTGAGAGAGTAATATGCAAGAAATTCAGAGAAATATGCAATGAATGAAAATACGGATCGAATGCTATCGATAGGATCGATCTTACAATTCGATCACAGTTCCTTCTTTTACTTCTTGAGAGAAGCATAAATGAACATGTGTTAATCAAGGAAATCCGTTTGTGAAAAGACTGGACGAAATCAAAAAACGTTTACTTCTCTTTGGATTAGATAGAATCAATTAGGATAGTTTAAAATGAATCCTCTAAATTTAGCCCAAGCATCCTTATTTCGAAACAGCAATTTTTATTCAGGACAATGGAAAGATTTTTCCAATACCATTTCGGTTCAGGATCCTTCTAACGGAAAGGAGATCGGTGCAATCCCTGATCTTACTGCAGAAGAGGTTCGGAGCGCGATTCAATTTGCGGAGAAGGCGCAAAAGACTTGGTCCAAAACCCTTCCCAAAGAAAGAGCGAAGTACTTGCGTAACTGGGCCAATTTAATGCTCCAAAATAGAGAAGACTTAGCGAAGATCATGACTTTGGAGCAAGGAAAGCCTCTATCTGAATCCAGAGGTGAGATCGATTATGCTGCTTCTTATCTGGAATGGTTTGCAGAGGAAGCAAAGCGTACTTACGGAGATATCATTCCCACTCATAGAAAGGAATTAAGACTTTTGTCTTGGAAAGAACCTATCGGCGTAACAGGTATCCTGACTCCTTGGAATTTTCCTTCTTCTATGATCACTCGTAAAGTGGGTCCTGCTTTAGCCGCGGGTTGTGTCGTGATCTCTAAGCCTTCCGAATTGACTCCGTATTCTGCAATTGCTTTGGCAGTACTCGCACAAGAGGCGGGTCTTCCTCCTGGAGTCTTCCAAGTAGTCACAGGAAGGCCGGAGGTCATCGCAGATGAATTCTTGGATAATCCGAGTGTGAAGAAGATCAGTTTCACAGGTTCCACGCGAGTAGGAAAGATTTTGTTGGAAAGATCGGCAAAGCAGATCAAAAGGATCTCTTTGGAGTTGGGAGGGAATGCTCCTTTTATCGTATTTGCGGATGCGAATCTGCAAGAAGCGGTAAAAGGAGCGATCGCATCAAAATTTCGTAATACAGGACAGACTTGCGTTTGTGCGAACCGTTTCTTGGTCGAGGAAAAGATCGCAGATGAATTCGCATCCAAGCTTTCCGAAGAAGTCTCTAAGTTCAAGGTAGGGAACGGTTTCGAAGAAGGTGTAAACCAAGGGCCTTTGATCCATTCCGCTTCTCTGCATAAAGTGGATTCTCATGTAAAAGACGCGTTGCAAAAAGGAGGAAGGCTTTGGGTCGGAGGAAAATCCCATTCTCTCGGAGGGAACTTCTACGAACCTACAGTGATCTCGAATGTTTCAGAAACCTCTATTTGTTTCCAAGAAGAAACATTCGGTCCCTTAGCTCCGATCCGTTCCTTTAAAACGGAAGAAGAAGCTCTTCAGATCGCAAATGCAACGTCCGTCGGATTGGCATCTTATCTCTATACAAACGAACCTGCTAGGATCTGGAGAATGACCGAATCCATAGAAGCGGGAATGGTTGCGGTTAACGAGGGGATCTTGTCTACAGAACAGGTTCCATTCGGAGGAGTGAAAGAATCAGGTATCGGCAGAGAAGGCTCTAAATATGGGATTGAGGCGTACCAGGAAATCAAATATATCTGTTGGGGCGGCCAAGTATAAGTTTGGATCCTAGAATCGTTTTCTTTTGTTAGTTTTTCGGGAAAGATTTCGTCTTCTCCCTTCTGGATTTTTGGGAAATTACATTTTTCCTTGACGAAGAGCTTTCTCCGTTAATTTTCAAAGGCTGCCTTTTATGGACCCTCTTTATTTCAATTTTTATTTCTTCGGATCCTTACTCGCGTCTCTATTCTCTCTTTATGTATCATTCTTCTTTTTGACGATCAAGGACGGAAGTAAGGCTGCCTTTCATTTAGGAGTGTCTAGCTTATCCACCACGATCTTTCATCTCGGATATGCGATCGCATTCTGTTCTGCGGAAGATTGGACGATCTTTCACAGATGGATCGTAATTCCTTTCCCGATGATCGGGTACACTCAGTTATTCATCTTCTTCTTCTACTTTCCGAATCCAAGAAGGGTTAAGCTTGGAAAGATAATATATGTTCTTCTGTATGCGGGAGTGCTCACAACCGCCGTTTTCTATATTATTCTTTCCTTAAAATCCACAAGAACCTTCGTGATGGGAAGTCATTACTGGGAATTCGAAACCCATTTATTCTATAAGATATTCTCTTTACTTGTATTTCTGTACAATGCGATCTTTCTAATAGCGGCGATTTGGAGAGCGATTGTAGAAAAAGGGGCGGAGAGAAGATCGGTCATCTATATTACTCTAACGTATATTATCATCACACTCTTTCCTGGGATCACAAACGCATTAAGTAGAGAAGGTACCGTATCTAGAGCAGTGTATCAACAGACTGCGGACATTCTTCTCGTATTAGGACTCTTCTTAATTCTGATCGTTTATGTAAACGCAACCAAGGAAAGGACTACTATTCTTAGCCGGATCGTAGGCGTGAGTATGGCCACTTTCTTTTTGGCTTTTCAGTTGGTAGGATTTACGATCTTGAACGGATACGATTCTTCCTTTGACCTGATCAAGAGAGAAGAAGCTAAACTGACTGTCTTTCACGAAGAAGAACCTCCTGGCTTTGCATATCTGATCTCTTACGATCCGAAAGAAGATAAATTCCTGACTGAAAGAGGATTCAAGGATCTTCGATCCGATGCAGAAGACAGGTTAGAGCTTCGATTCTTTTATATCGCTCGCAATCTCACTCGTTTAGGAAATCTTCCCGCAAAACAAAGATGGGAAACATCCAAAGCCATCTTGGCTGAGGCTCCTAAAGAGTTTTACGCGTACCAAGAAGGACTTCGTCAATTTTTGGAATCCAAGGAAAACGCGAACGTTTCCGATGCGGATGTCTTGGACTTCTTTCGGTTCCTGAACAAAAAACTGAAAGTAGTGAAGAGTAAATTCTCTCACTTACCGAATAAGTCGGATTCGCCGGCAGTGGAGAAATTACTCGTTGCAAAGGAAGTCGGTCTTTCCGGCATCCTGGAAAAGGTTAAGGCCAAGGTAGACCCAGAACTAAAATCGGGAACCTCCGGATCCGAGATCAGTAAAGTGGTGCTTCCTCCTTTAGCTCCTATCTTAGAAGTGGGAGAAAGGATCTATCGAGGGACCAAAACTTATTCGGTTGGCGATGAGAAGCCTCAATACTATGTTTCTTATTTAGTTGTACATCCGGAGAGCGGAAAGATCTACGAAGTTGGTTTTACATACAAATCCTATCGTGCATTCATCCACGATCCTTCTTTAGTCTTGGTAGGATGTTTACTTGCGGTGATGTTTGTGATCATCGTGGGATTCAGGTTCTTCTTCCAAAACGCCTTGGTAAAACCCATGGACGAGGTGGTTGTGGGATTGACCGAGGTCAACTCAGGCAATTTGGAATACAGATTGGAGCCAAGAGTAGAAGATGAGATCGGATTTATCGCTCGTTCCTTCAACCGAATGGCTCGCTCTATCCAGGCTGCTCGCAAAAGGCTGGAGCAATACGCAAACGAACTGGAAGAAAAGGTGAAAGAAAGAACCAAGGAATTGGAACAAACCTTGGGAGAAGTGCAGGAACTCAAGCAGCAACAGGACGGGGACTATTTCTTAACCTCTCTTTTGATCAAGCCTTTGGGCGCAAACAAAGCAGTCCAAGAAAACGTTAAAGTGGATTTCTTAATGGAGCAAAAGAAGAAATTCACTTTCAGAAGATATCATGACGAGATCGGTGGAGACTTAAACATCTCCAATCATATCGAGCTGAAAGAAAGATCGTACACTGTTTTCTTAAATGCAGACGCGATGGGAAAATCCATGCAAGGAGCCGGCGGAGCTTTGGTCTTAGGCGCAGTCTTTGAATCTATCATCGAGAGAACTAGACTCGCGGAGGCGATGAAGAACCAGTCTCCGGAGAGATGGCTCAAGAACGCATTCACTGAGCTTCATAAGGTCTTTGAGAGTTTTGACGGGTCCATGCTTGTTTCTTCCGTGATGGGTCTAGTGGACGATGAGGTTGGAATATTATATTTTATTAATGCAGAGCACCCTTGGACTGTTCTGTATCGGGATGGGATCGCTAGTTTTATAGAAGACGAGCTGATGTTCCGAAAACTCGGGACCACAGGTATGGAAGGAAGGATCTTTATCAAGACTTTCCAATTAGAACCTGGGGATATCATCATAGCAGGTTCGGACGGACGGGACGATATTCTGATCGGAACCGATTCGGAAGGCGGACGGATCATCAACGATGACGAAAAACTCTTCCTTTCTTTAGTAGAAGAAGGAAGAGGGGATCTGCAAGGGATCTATAACTCTATTTTGTCGAAAGGCCCGCTTACGGACGACCTTTCTTTGATCCGACTTTCCTTCAAAGAGACTACATCCGAGCTAAGCCATCAGGATGAGCAAAAATTAAAGATCAAAGATCTATTGCGCAGAGCCAAGGAAACTTCTCAAAGCAAGGATATAGAAGAGGCGATCGCTTATCTAGAGGAAGCGGAGAATCTGGACAGTCGGATTCCGGAAGTGAAGAAGAACTTTATCAAACTCTTCCTTAAGCTCAAGGATTACTCTAAAGCGGCTCATTATGCGGAAGATTATTTGAATATCAAACCTGTTGATAAGGAAATTCTCTATGTTGCGTCCTTTGCAGCCAGAAAGGCAGGGCAACTTAGAAAGGCATTGGATTTCGGAGAAAGGTTAAGACTGAGAGAACCGGATCATTTCAAAAATCTAATGAATCTGGCTCAAATATATATCGCATTAAAGAATTATGAACGAGCGATGAGCATGGTCCAAACCGCGCTCCATTTAGAGCCGAATAACGAGGCGGTGCTACGTATTCGGGACGTGCTAAGAAAGAACTGGAATCCGAAAGACGAAATCAATTGATTACACATTGATAATGATCACGTTACCTTTCTTTTGCTATAGATTTTCCATGATTTGATATCCGAAAAAAGATCGATTTATTCTCTGTTTACCCGTCTTGAATACTAAATCATAAATAAATTTCCAAGCGGGCTATTCTTAGATGGAAACACGTTCCGAAACAGAAAAAATCCTAGGCCAAGGGCCGATCACGATCAACCGGATCCGGCTCGGACTTACTATTCTGTACTTCTTATCCATAGCCATGGGCTATAAAAGAAGTACGTTCTTGCAAAATACTCTGTATATAATCGGGACAAGCGTCATGGTCCTTTATGTGACGTATTCCTTCCTAAAGAATCGATTTGGAACGGGCGTCTCTCCGCTTCTCGCCAAGGTATTCATCATTGTGGATGTATTCGTTCTTTGTTTGGTGATGGTGGGTGCCACATCGGAGGATGTGAAGCTTTCCTCAAATATCATCAAGCAAGTGGTATTATATACAATTAACGTTATTTATATTATCTACGCCGGATTGCTCTTATCTCCTCGGTTCGTTTATATGGTGGGATTCTCTACCGTGCTTGCACAGACATTAGTAGTGGTCAATGCGGCGCATACGGGAGTGATGTTCTCCGAGGACAGCCAGCTTTCCATCACTCCGGGGTATGCATCCATGTCGGAGCAGATCACTAAGATGCTCTTCCTATTCACCGTATCCTTTATAGTGGTCGCAGTGATCAAGATCTTCATTCGATTGAAAAATGTTGAGGAAGAAAAATCACAGGCAATGGAAAAATCCAGAATAGATCTGGAAGAAGGAAAAATCCGGATGACCGAGTCCGCAGTTTCCTTAAGAGAGAATTCAAAAAAACTAAAGGACTTCTCGGAAGATCTTTCGGAAGTAGTGAGCAGTCATGCCGCATCTTTCGAACAGATCAGTTCTACGATGGAGGAATTCTCGGCTCAAACGGAGCAATCTGCAAATAAGGTTTACGATCAATTCGGAAAGATCGAGAACCTGCTGGGCGAAAGTCGCAATCTGAATACTTTGATCGATCGTATTTCCGGACATTCTTCCGATCTGGACAAGAATATGGAAATTGTTCTGGATGCAGGAAAGGCAGTAAGCCAATTCGTGGACGGTCTGAGAACTTCACTCGAATCTTTGGGAAGTTCCTTCCGATCTGTGGGAGAAGTAAACCAGATCATGTCCGATGTAGCGGATAGAACGAATTTACTTTCTTTGAACGCCTCGATCGAAGCGGCTAGAGCGGGTGTAGCCGGGAGAGGTTTCGCGGTAGTCGCTACCGAGGTATCCAAACTCGCAGAAAGCAGTTCCGAAAACGCGGATCGGATCTCTAAGATCATCAACGAGAGTACTAAGTACGTTCAAGACGGACAGAAATCAGCTCATACTGCCAGTGAAAAAGTGAGAGAGCAAGATAACCTATTCTTGAACTTCCTAGAAAGCTTTAAGCAACTGAATCAGCTGTTGAACGAACAGAAAATCGTAAACGATCGCTTTTTGAACAGCCTCGCTTCTTTAAGAAATCTTTCTTCAGATATTGAAACTGCTTCCAAGGAGCAATCCGTAGGCGCCAGCGCGATCATGACTTCGGTCTCTTCTTTACAAAGTTCCATGGAGTCCCTTTTGCATAAGAGTGAGATGCTTTCCGAGACGATCAAGACCCTGGAGATGGAAGCCCAGATCCTTGCCTCCCAAGGATGATCGCTAGGTTGGCAAAAATCCGGTTTATTCCTTACGGAAAAACCTTGAACTCTAAGGATAAGGGATTAGAAAAGTCGCTCCATGGTTTATTTTAACTCATGGGCGATCTCCTCGCTCATCTGTTCCATTTTTACATTCGTAGTTTTCGCCTTTTTAGCCGGTCTTAGGAAGAAGGCGAATTATACTAGCGCATTCCTGCTTTTATTCTTCCTGGTCTTTTTGGTAAATTTCGGGTTCTTTCTCTCCGCGATCTTTCCTTATCCTTTTGCCTCCTATCATAGAATGCTTACCGGTTTCGGTGCCCTATTCGGAAGCGTCTTTCTCTGTATATTTGCCTATCTGTATCCTAAGAACGAGAATCCAAAGGAGACAAAGTATGTGATCGGGACGTTGATCTCGATCTCGGTTCTTACGATCATATATTCCTTTTATCAGATCTTAACGAACCGTCCTAAATTCGATTTCACAGGGCAGATCTATACTTACCCGCAAAAGGTCGGGAGCATTCTTGCGATCTTCCTTTTGGTCTTTACTTTTATCATGATCGTTATCCAGGTCAGAAAGTTGATCCGGGCAGAGAAGGAAGATAGAAAACCTCTCTTCCAAATATCATTGGGAATGATCGTCACCTACTTGGTGCCTATCGTTTCGAATCTCTTATTGAGAGAAGGTGTGATCACTTTCAATATTTTCCAACAGCTGTACGTTGGCTTTATGATCTTAGGGTATTTCACGCTGATCATATTATTCATTAATAATACAGTGGATAAGACTTCCTTTATGACAAAGATCGTAGGGATCACCGTAGCGACTTGTTTGGTATTTGCGCAAGGGTTCTCTACGGTAGTTAATCTCAAGAACGAAAGTTTCTTCGATGAGATCAGCTTAAAAGAAGCATTAACCTATTTGAATACAGGAAGAACGGAAGGCTCCTCTATCGCATATATAGTTTCCCTTTCCGATTCTGCTAGCAAGCCCAAGCTTCTGGTTAAAAATCAGGGAGTAGAACCCAACCTAAGTGTTTCTCAAAAGGATATTCTGGAAAATACTAAGTCGGAGAATTTTTCGAAAAGAATATCCACGATAAATTTCCCTAAAAATGCACGGGAAGATTACGTTCCGTCTGCGAAAGACTTATTCTATTCTTATTATATTCGGGATGAGGTCGGGCAAAGGACTCTGCAGGTCGCGTTCCCTTATCTGTATTATCGGAAATTCCTAGACGATACGAATCGCTGGATCGTACTTCTCATCGTCAGTCTTGTATTTGTGATCCTGGTCTTATTTCCAGTATTCTTCAATCGAAGCTTGGTCCGTCCATTGAACACACTGATCAGCGGGGTCGGAGAAGTAAATTTAGGAAATCTATCCGTTCGCATTCCTGTACTTGTGCAGGATGAGATCGGTTATTTGAGCGATTCGTTTAACAAAATGGTGGGAAGTATTCTAGAAGGAAAGACTCAACTGGAAGAATATGCTGATACCTTAGAGGAAAAAGTAGAAGCAAGAACAAGAGAAGTCACCGAGAAAATGGAAGAGATCCATGCTCTCAAGGTGCAGCAAGACGGGGATTACTTCCTGACTTCTCTCTTAAGCAAACCATTGATGACGAACTGGAATCGTTCCGCTCAGATCACTACGAACTTTTATATAGAGCAAAAGAAGAAATTCATATTTAAGAATAAGGAATCGGAGATCGGAGGAGACATCTGCATTAGCGGGAATCTTCTATTCGGGCCGGAAAAAGAGAAATGGACCATGTTCCTGAACGGGGACGCGATGGGAAAATCCATGCAGGGAGCCGGTGGAGCGATCGTACTTGGGACGGCAATGAACAATATCATGGCCAGGTCCGCGAGTAAGGGAAAGGTGCTGAACGTTTCTCCCGAGGAATGGATCCAAGAAGCCTATCGAGAATTGGACGATATCTTCCGTACTTTCGACGGAGTGATGATGGCCTCTGCGATCTTGGGGGTGCTCAACGATAGAACGGGAAAGATGTACTATTTCAACGCGGAGCATCCTTGGGCGGTGCTGCTTCGGGATGGGAAGGCCTCTTTCCTAGAAAGCGAATTAACTTTACGTAAACTAGGCTCGCCTACCGAAATGAGCTTTAAGATCTTGGAGTTCCAACTTTCTCCCGGAGATGTCCTTTATATAGGCTCCGATGGAAGGGATGATATCAATCTTACGGAAGATGGGGTTTCCTGGGTGATGAACTCCGACGAGAATCTATTCTTAAAAACGGTCGAAGACTCTAAAGGAGATTTGGACACACTCGTGGCTAAGATCCACGGATTGGGGGCCTTGTCGGATGACCTCTCTTTGATCCGGATCGGGTTCCAAGAACAATTGGCTCCGAACCTAGAAGAGACAAAGGCCGAGATTTCCGAATCTGCTCTTCGCAAATACGCGGAAGCGAAGGCGCTGTTACAACAGAAAGAGATAGGGACCGCGATCGTTCTCTTAGAAGAAACTATAGAAGCTTCTCCCAATTTCAAACCGGCATCTAGACTTCTAGGGCAAGTCTATTATGATCGAAAAGAATATGCATTTGCTTCTCGCTGGTTCGAGAAATATCTAGAAGAAGATCCGGATTCCCCCAATATTTGGTTTTTGTTATCCGTTTGCTACAAACATATGAAGGAATACGATAAAGCCGGGGTTGCTGCGGAGAAGGTCCGAATCTCTCAGCCTCATCGTCTGGCAAATCTGATCAATCTAAGCGATAACTACAGGCTTCTAGGTCGCTTCTCTCAGGCTCGTTCCGTTCTAGATTCGGCTCAATCCATCGATGGAGAGAACCCAGGAGTAAGAAAGTTGGACGAGCTCTTGAAATCGAAGGGCCACTAAGTAAATTTAGATTGTGGAATGGGCCATTTCACAATGTTTTGTAAAAACGACCCTTTAGAAACCGGTTCGACTCCCGTTTTCAGATCGTTGCCCGTCCTTCGGACGAGATAGAGGCTTTCTACATTAAGTCTCATTTAAAATCATAGGGCGATCTAAAGGTTCCAAAGGTAGAATCAGAGGTACCATACCATGGCCAATTTATACTACGATAAAGATACGGATCTTAACGTATTAAAAGGAAAGACCATCGCCGTAATCGGATACGGAAGCCAAGGTCACGCACAAGCTCAGAACATGAAAGATTCAGGGCTCAAGGTCATCATCGGTTTGAAAGAAGGATCCAAATCCAAGAAAGAAGCTGAAGAAGCTGGTTTCGAAGTGTATTCCGTTTCCGAGGCTGCTAAGAAAGCTGATATCATTCAAATTCTCGCTCCGGATGAGATCCAAGCGGATATCTATAAGGCGGACATCGAGTCTAACTTGAAAGAAGGAGACGCTCTGGTCTTCTCTCACGGATTCAATATCCATTTCGAATTCATCCAACCTCCTAAGAATGTAGACGTTTACATGGTTGCTCCAAAAGGACCAGGACATCTAGTCCGCAGAGTATATGTAGAAGGTGGCGGAGTTCCATGCTTGATCGCCATTAATCAAGATGCAACCGGAACAGCAAAGCAAAGAGCTCTGGCTCATGCAGCCGGAGTAGGCGGCGGAAGAGCAGGTATATTAGAAACTTCTTTTAAAGAAGAAACTGAGACTGACCTTTTCGGAGAACAAGTAGTTCTTTGCGGTGGTCTTTCTAACCTGATCATGGCAGGATTCGAGACTCTTACCGAAGCAGGTTACGATCCTGAGATCGCTTACTTCGAGTGCTTGCACGAAGTAAAACTCATCACTGACCTGATCTATGAAGGTGGCTTGGCTCGTATGCGTTATTCCATCTCTGGAACTGCTGAATACGGAGATTATGTTTCCGGACCTCGTATCATCGACGCTGGAGTAAAAGCTCGCATGAAAGAAGTTCTGAACGATATCCAAAAAGCAAACGGTTCTAAGTTTGCTAAAGCTTGGATCGCAGAGACAAAAGCAGGTTATCCTGAGTTCAATAAAATGAGAGAAAAGAATGCCGGTCACCCGATCGAAGCGGTCGGTAAAAAATTACGCGGCATGATGAAATGGCTGGGTAAATAAGATCTATTTCATCTCAAAGCAACGAAAGAAAAGGCCGGAATTTTCCGGCCTTTTTTGTTAGTAGGCAAAAAAATAATGACAAAGCTTTTGTTTTTGCTATTTTGAGACACCCAAGCCAGGAGGCTCTGATTGAAATCCTTATTTTCCATAATCGGAATTTCTCTCTTTTTGTTTTCCAGTGATGTTTTCGCACAGAAGAGGCTAGGCCTAATCTTCGGATCCAATTACCAAGGGAACAAGGCGGGAATTCCCGAGTTAAATCTTTGTGAAGCGGATGCAAAATACCTACACGATGAGATTAGGCGTGTAGGGAAATTCGACGATATCAAGATCGTTTTAGGAAAGGACGTAACCAAGGACAATATCCAACGCGAGATCAAAGCGATCGCGTCCAAGGCTAAGTCGGATGATACCGTATTCTTATATTTTTCCGGACATGGGGCCTTTCAAAGGGATGAAAAAGCCAAGAACGGAATGAGAAACTTGATCATTTGCTATGATCGTCCTCACTTGTCAGACGACGAGTTGAACGATTATCTCGCTGGGATCAAATCTCCAAAGACAGTTTTCGTTTTTGACTGCTGCTTCTCCGGAGGGATCGCTAAGAAAGGAAAGGCCACGAGAGGTTCCGCTCCTGTCCCAATTCCACAAGGTAGCGATGGAACCGTTAAACAAGATTCCCAAGATTTCTATTTTCAAGATAAAGCCATTATTTCCAGTGCGGACGATAACCAAACTGCGATCGAAGTGGGTGGCACGATTAATCATGGTATCTTCACTTACAATTTTGGAAGAGCCTTGTCCAGTGCGGACTTGAACCAGGACGATGTAGTCACAGCTCTCGAAGCATTCTTCTCATCTAGGGATGAGACTGTGGCTATGGCCAAGAAATTCGATCATGAGCAAGTGCCTCAGATTTCGGGTAACGCATCTGGTATCTTCCTCGCGGGGGAAAAGAAGCCGGATCCTCCTAAACCTATAGAGCCTGTTAAACCGCCGGTAAATCCTACTCCTGTACCGGATGTAGATCCACCTAAGCCTCAACCGGAGACTCCAGTGGTTACTAACCAAGAGCCTCCTGTGGTTCCTACGAATCAAAAAGGGGATCTGGTGATCAAGACCACCATTATCCAAGACAGAGCGTACGGAGTTTCGGATCTTCCTCCTGATATTCGTTTAACAACAGGGAAGAAGAGAGTGGGCAATCGTTCGATCCGAGTTCTTATCGACGACAAAGAAGTGGATAAGACGATTTCCTCCGAAGTCTCCAATTATTGGGGAGCAGTTAAGAAGATGGGGAAACTCATTCCCGGAGCAACTTACACTCTCACTGTAAAAGGAGTGCCTGCAGGTGTTCATAAGGTGACCATCCAAGCGGACGATTATCCTGAGATCCAAAAGACCCAGGCAGTGATCCCGAATAAGAGAAACGAGTTGGAAGTGGTAACTTCTATGAGCGGTTTCGGAGCAATCCGCGGCAAGGTCTTCTACCGTACCTTGGACAACCCCGTATTGAACCAGCCTATCTATATGCCAACGATCACCAGTGTGACCGGGATCCAAAAGTTGAACACGGATCAAAACGGGAACTTCTGGTTTACGAACCTGAAACCGGGAGAATACGAGCTCAAAGCTTCCTTTGCGGAAGACTTGAACTTGAATAACTCCAATATCGTGGTCCGTGAAGGAGAAGTTACGGAAGTGGATGTGATCCTGAACGTAAAACTACCTTCTACCAAAACAAAATATTAAGATCAAAAATAGCTGATCTTAATAAGGCCTCTCGATAGCTCGAGGGGCCTTTTTGTTTCTATACGTTCCAGTAGGCGTATGTTTAGAGAGGAACAGCTTTCATTCTGCTGCGCTTAGAATAGATCGGTAAGGACTCGTCAGTGATTGGAATATCGATTAATGGATTGGAAGAAGGATAGGAAATCTGAGATGGGATCTCCGCTCTACCTTGGGCTAAAAGGTAGAGAAGAGCTCTGGTTTGGGTTTAGTCTTTTTGAAAATTGTTCCATTGAGTGGAATTGATCCTTTTTTTCCGGATTTCCACTAAGATCTTCATTTGTTTTCTATTTAAAAGGTTTCTTGCATTTAAGCCGAATTCAGGAAGAACTGTATCGTTCGTGAGATTGGCAAAGGTCTTTCCGATTTTTGCGAAAGAACTCCGCAGGTCCGGATCCATTTCTGGATATATCATAAATCGCCTCCGTGCGACCCATTTGGGGTGAAAAGAAGGAGAAGGTTCCGTTTTCCATCCTTGGAAGGAAGCTTTCTCCCAAACTGTACTTCGGGAACTTGCGAAAATACTTGAGATATTTTTTTCTTGTACGAAAAGAAAGTACGGAGTAAATTCGGTTATAATGCAGATCCGACTGGAAAATAAAACCGGTAAAAGATCGGGTCGTTTCGTCGTGTACGAGTACGGCACAGATCTATTCGGCTATGTCTATGTGGATAAATTCCGCGGTCGAGACAGAGGCAGAATGGTTTCCAGATGGTTGATGCAGGATTTGGGTTCTCTCGTTCGACTTTTAGATCACGAGATCTATAAAAGAGAGACCGAAAACTACGAAAATGTTACCTTAGCAGTATGAAAACCCTCAAAAGGGTTGATCGACTCGATCGAAATATTTCCCGCCTAGACTGGATCGTTCGAAAAGAAGAATCCACTTTATCCTATCTTTCCGCATTTCGTCTTATCGCTTTCCTTGGTTTTATTGCTTGGGTCGTTGGAGTATATTTGCTTCGTCTCGATTCGGAACTGTTCTATTTGCCTGCCATTCTGATACTCGCAGGTTTCTATAAACTTCTCTCTCTTTATCAAGACCATAAGGATAAGATCAGAAGATCCAAGATTTGGATCGATCTTCTAAAGACCCAAAAGGCACGCATTCTTTTGGATGCAAGATCGTATCCGAAAGTTAAGAAGGAATATTATAAAAATCTACTATTAAGCTCCGATCTTCCTTCTTGGACCAAAGATCTGGATTTTTTGGGCGAGAAGGGCATCTTCTCTAGGATAGATACTACCGTACTTCCGAAGGCAAATTCTGGGTTCTTGCATTATTTCTGGGATAGATCCGAAGAAGATCGGATCCGAGCCCGACAATCTGCGGTCCAAGCTCTTTCTTCGAAAGAAAGAACTGCCCAAAAGCTTCTCAGGCAATTGAGATTGTATGAAGCTTCCTTCCCCGCTCGCAAAGAAGGAGAAGAAGAAAAGCTTCCTTCTTATATTCCAAAATTCAAGGGCCTCTCTGCGGAACAATCGGATACGGAGAAACAGGATTTTCCATTTCATTTATTTACGGACCGGCCGACCGATTTTTGGACAAATGCGTTAGGGAAATTCGGTAGTACGATCCGTTTCTTATTTCCGATCTGGGTCGTACTCGTTTGGATCATCGTACTTGGCAGTTTTCTATTCGACCAGACCTGGGGATTCGGATTTTTCTTATTAAACCTTTCCTTCTTCGGGTTCTATAGAGGCATCTCTCTGAAGATGATCCGGCCGATCGCAGAAGACTCCGAGACCTTAGGTGAATTGGGTAAACTTTTATCTTATCTTCGCTCCGCTAACTTGGGTTCAGTCCGAGGTGAGGTTTATCTATCGAACTGGACCCAAAAGGGTTTAAGAAGCTACTGGAAGAGATTGCAAAAGATAGCTGACCTTGCCGCATACACTCAGTCTCCTTTGGCTCATAGTTTATTGAACGTCTTATTCCTATTCGATCTTTGGGTCTGGAGAAGATATGCTAATTGGTGGAAAGAAAAAGGAGAATCCGTTCTTTCCGCATTCGAAGATCTGGCCGAACTGGATTCCTTATTGCCTTTGGCAAACTTAAAGTGGATTGAGCCGGATTTCAGTTTTCCTATATTAGAAAAAGAAAATAGTCCTGAAGCATTGATCAGTGCCAAGGACTTAGTGCATCCTCTGATTCCTTCCGATAAGAGAGTGGCGAATGACCTGGATCCAATGTTTCCTGGTAAACTTCTACTTTTGACGGGCTCTAATATGTCAGGCAAGACTACCTATCTACGAGCCTTAGGGATTTCGGGCATACTTGCGATGGCCGGAGCTCCCGTTCCTTCTTCCGAATTTAAGACGCCAATCCTAGAAGTATATACGAGTATCAGAAATGAGGACTCGGTCGACGAAGGGATCTCGTTTTTCTATGCGGAGGTCCGGCGATTAGGCAGCATTTTACAGGAAGTCTCGGATAAAAGTCGAGCTCGTTTGGTACTCTTAGACGAGATCCTAAAAGGCACCAACTCGAGAGAGAGGACGATCGCTTGCAAGGGGATCCTCAACAAGTTAAGAGAATATAATGTGTTCGGAATGATCACAACCCACGACCTGGAGTTGGCCGACCTGCCTGACCTTTCCTTATTCCATTTCAGAGAAGAGATCAAAGACGGAAAAATGACCTTCGATTATAAAATACGATCAGGAGTAGTTCAATCCAGTAATGCTTTGGAAGTGCTACGATTAGAAGGTCTCGATCTAAACTGATATAGCTCTTCTCTTATCAAATTCGTACCTTGGTCGCCATTAGAACACAATCGGATCACCGATTCAGAAGTTTTCACATAAGTTCGAATTCGTTTTTGTCTTGCCCCTGAGACTCATGATGAAAACTAATAAATTAATTCAGAATGAATAGATATAGATTACCAACGAATCTTAAATTGATCGGAGGATATGCGGTCTATTTCGAACTGATCCTCATCATATATAAAATTGCTTTTCTTTGGGTCTATGCATATCGCTTAGAAGGAGCAACCGCAAGCGAGGTTCTGCTTGCGATCCTAGTCGGATTTCGCTTCGACATCTCCGTGATCGCAATGCTCTTAGGTCTGTTTGCGTTCTTGTCCTGTCTTCCGTATTTAAATCGTTTCAAATTCTTTTATTTTATCTGGGGTTATTTTCCGATCTTGATCGGTATTTGGCTTATCTCTCACCTGATTGCTGATATCGTTTATTTTGAAAATGCTAACAAACATATCGGATACGAGGGTTTCGTATTCATAGGCAAGGACATGGGAGTGATCCTGAAGTCCGCCTTTGAAAACAATCCGTTCTTAGCGGTGCTTGCCTGCCTGCTTCTTTTGGTCTTTCTTCCCTTATCAACAGTCCTATTCTTAAGATACAATCCGTATAGATACAACCCGCAGAATTGGAAACGGGACAGTTTCCTATCCTTTGCTATCTTGGTAGTGGTCATATTTGCGATCCGAGGTGGGGTGCAAGAAACTCCTTTAAGAGCAAGCAACGCAATTGTCTCCGGACATTCTTTCGTAAATAATATCGCTTTGAACGGTGTCTTCACATCTATTATGGATTTGAAGAGCCAATCCGTTCCGAACTATCTTAAGATCGAAAAAGAAGAAGCGATCCGTATTGTTCAGGAAGAAGTTTCTTACGAAGGAGCGGAGTTTGTAGGAAAGAAATATCCTATGCTTAGGAAGCAAAAGGAAACGAATCCCGGCAAGCCTCCGAATATCGTTCTTATCCTTCTGGAAAACTGGACAGGTAAGTTTATAGATCCGATCGGCGACGGAAAGATCTCCGGAAAAGAACTTACTCCTAATTTCAATCGACTCCTTCGTAGAGGAAGATTCTATACTCGCTTCTTTGCTTCCGGTGGAAGAACGACTAATGGAATGATGTCTATCTTGACCGGATTTCCCGATAGACCGGGGCTGACTGTGGTCCGTACTCACCAAGTATTGGGAAATTTCTCAGGCTTAGGAAATATTTTCAAGGATCTAGGATACGAAACATTCTTCGTGACCGGAGGAGATCTGAGTTTCGATAATAAAGCGACTCTCATGCCTCATTGGGGATTCGATACTGTTCTTGGTCAGAAAGAGATAGCTACATTCAATAAATTTAAATTAGGTGCTTGGGGTTACGACGACGCAGACGTTTTGCAGGTTTTGCACGACAAGATCTCCCAATCCAAGAAGCCTTTCTTGGGAGTTTCTCTGACTCTCTCTACTCATTATCCTTATAGAGCTCCGGATCCTAAGTTCAGGATCTTCGGGGAGGATGAAAGAGACTTCGAATATTTGAACGTATATCATTATGCGGATTGGGCCATCCATGACTTCATGACTCGCGCGGAGAAGTCCAATTACTTCGATAATACGATCTTCGTTTTTGTAGCGGATCATACTCACCATAGATATTTGGATTATTACGAGGATAGGAATATTCCATTCTTGATCTACGCTCCCGGCAGGATACAACCTGCAATTGACAATCGCAATTCTTCTCAATTGGATGTGATCCCGACGATCTTAGGCTTAGTGGGAAAGGAAACCTACTTCTCAGCCATGGGCCGCAATCTTCTCGTACCTAAAAGAACAGAATCCGCGTACTTTGCTTATGGGAACTTGATCGGTTGGATCGAATCGAATTTATTCTATATACATTTCGTGGATGGAAATAGAAATCTGAAGTACTCTGCAATCGGACCAAGGGGAGAAGTCACTCTTTGCGAAACGGATCCTAAGATCTGCGACTCTCATTTTCGTAAAGCAGGCTCTTTCTTGAATTTAAGTCACGATTTGATGAACCAAAATTTGATCTTTCCTACGAAAGAAGAGATCCAGAAAAAGGATTTTTGATCATTTCTCTTTTTGCTTTTTCGGATCCGGCTCGGAACTTCCACCGCCAAAGAGTCCTGTAACTCCGTCCCAAAGATCTCTCACATATTCTCCGATCACAGAGCCCGCTACGCCGCCAGCATAAGGGCCGCCTAACGGAATGAGATACGGTCCTAGCAGTGTCATTCCTGTATAAATGCTTCCCAACCAGATCGGGTCGACGTACGGAATACTTTTGCCAAAGGTGCCTGCGTATATAATAGGAACATGGAGTCCTCGACCCAAGTATTTTCCTCCGAGCCGAAGATGCAGTCGCATATCGATCTTCTTGTCGAAGCCTAGGCTTCCTCTTCCATCCACGTCCATTCCGCTATCTGCGATCTCTAGCTTCAAGTTGGGGAAGAACATCTGATTTCCGGAAACCTTTACATCCGACTTGAGGGAAGTGAACTGCAATTTTCTTCCATCCACTCCTTTCAAAGCGATCAGTTTTCCCACAGTATTTAAGACCGGGATCATGAAGTTCGCGTAACCTAGAAGTTCACCGTTTTGCACAGTAAGGCTCCCGACTCCTTTCATATTTGCAAACAATTCCGTGACCGCGTCCTTGGAACGATCTTTGATGAATGTTTCGAAAGAAAACCAACTGGACAGCTCGCCGATCATTACTCTTTCCGAAACGTACGGTAAAAGGACCCGATCCACTTGTAAGCGATGGGCGTCTCCCTCTACCTCGATGCGAGGGATCATAGGGTAGATCTTTGCTTTCCCGATGATCTCTCCGTTGTAGATATAAGCATGGAATTTCGGAATAGAAATCATCGGATCCACATACTTAGCTTCTAAACTGATGTACGGAAACCTATGTTTGAATGCGAATAGGTTGTTGAACTCTCCGGTAAAATAGAAAATTCCCGGAGGACTGTCCTTATCGAAAAGATCTTCCTTGACTTGGAAGAGTTTTGAAACCTTTAGAATATTATGATAATCCCCATATTCCGATTTGATATAGAACTGTCCTAAACTTCTATTTTTCCAGTTTACGCTACCTTTTGCGTTTACCTTGGCCACCCCTTCCCAAAGAGCCTCTACGAAAGGAAATGCGATCTTCTTTTGGATCGGATCCAGATCGAAATCTGCGTTTAATTTTATATTCCCAAATGGCAATCCGCCTTTATATGCCAAATCCTTGATCTGGTTCCGAAGCTTGAAACTGAGTTCGTTCCCTTCTTCTTTATAGACCTCTATTCGTCCGGAGACTTTTGTCTTGGAAAAATCGGCCAAAGGGAATACGAAGAATAGATCCCTAAGAAGGGAAAGAGAGAGGTCTTCGATTTTCAGAACGACTGAGAACTTTACCTTCTCCCAATTTACCGGGAATTTTAAAAGAGCTCCGGAAAGTTCCAGATCTATAGGTTGATCGTCTATGGAACCGTTGAACGTAATATCAAGATCCGTTTCATAGAAGGAAACGGATGCTTTGGACTTATTGAAATAAACCTTATAATTTCGGTCGTGATTATCTTCTCTGTATTCCAGAGTAAAATTATTTACTTCTAGGTTTTTCAATGCCGCAGAAATAAAATCGCTAGCGCTGAGCCCGATCTTCGAATTTACGTCGTCTAGAAGTATAGTAACGTTTGTTTTGGTTTCTTTCTTCTTCTGTTCATCCTTTAAATATTCATGAAGATCAAAGGAGCCGTCCTTTCTACGTTGCAAATAGAGAGAGCCACCGTTGATGGAAATATCCCTGATCTCTATCTTTCTTTTCAGAAGTCCAAACCAAGAAATATCTATATCGACTTTGTCGCTTACAGCGATGAGGACTGAGTTCTTTCTGATCTCGATCTGATCTAGTTCTATTCCTGGAAATGGAAAAATATACAGATCGGATTGGGCGACTTGGATATCAAGCCCTGTTGAACTCCTGAGCTGATCTAGTATGAATTCTTTATATACTTCCTTCTTCTCTACGAATGGAATATAGATAATCAGAGCAAATATTAAAAAGAAAAATGCGATAATCGTAATATATCGGATCCTCTTTTCTTCTAAATAACCGCTGATTACGTCCCAGGAGCGCATGGTTTAGTTTCCGTCGGGAAAGTGACAAAAGGATTTCTGTCCGTTACCGATTTCCTTCCATTTTGGGATCTCTTGTGAACAGATTGGCTGTGCGATCGGACAACGAGTATGAAAATGACATCCCTTCGGTTTGTTTAGAATGCTCGGGACCTCTCCTTGTAAGGGAGATTTTCTTATTTTTCGATTTTCGACTTCAAAGACTGCACCGAACAAAGCCTTCGTATAAGGATGCGAAGGTCTTTCTACGATCTTCTCCTTGCTCCCGATCTCCACGATCCTTCCCAAATACATGACTGCGATCTTATCCGAAATAGATTTAACGATCCCCAGGTCGTGAGAAACGAATAGGTAAGAAAGACCGAATTCTTGTTTAAGCTGAGCGAGCAGGGAAAGCACCTGTGCTTGGTTGGAAACGTCCAAGGCGGAGACCGCTTCGTCTAAGAGTACGAACTCCGGTTTTAGGATCAAGGCCCTTGCAATTGCGATCCTCTGTCTCTGTCCTCCGGAAAATTCATGAGGGTATCTGCTTAGGATATCGGGAGAGAGTCCGACTTTTTCGAGAATTGCAGACGCTTCTTTCTCCGCTTCCTGGTCCGTGTACTGCCCGTGAATGAACAGGCCTTCAGTTAAGATATCCTTAATATTCCTGCGCGGATTTAAAGACGAGTAAGGATCTTGAAATACGATCTGTATCTTCTTTCTAAAATGCAGAAAGTCTTTCTCTTTTAGCCCGAGGATCTCTTGTCCCTGAAAGAAGATGGATCCCGAATCGGGTTTTAATAGGCGAAGCACCGCTCGTCCTAGGGTGGATTTGCCGCAACCTGATTCTCCAACAAGACTAAAGGTCTCGCCTTGTTCTAATTCCAGGCTTACATCTTCGACGGCCTTGAGGCTGGACTTTTCCCTTCCGAAGAAGGTTTCCTTTCCGTAGCTTACATGAAGGTTCTTGATCTCTAACAGGCTCACGACAAGACCTCCTTCTTCTCATTCAAGAAACAAGCGGAAAGATGCTCATGTCCATTCTGGTTCTTTAATGTAGGTTTGGAATTGTTGCAATCGGCAAATGCATGTCTGCAACGATTCGAATAATGACAACCGTTCGGATAGTTTCCGGGAGAAGGGACTCTTCCTTCGATCGGTTGGAAGATCCCTGTTTTTGCAAATCGAGATGGGAGGGAATTCAGCAGATCCTTTGTGTAAGGATGGGAAGGATGATCCAATACATCATCCACGCTTCCGATCTCCGCCACTCTTCCGGCATATAGAACGCAGATCCGATCGGCGATATGGCTGACCAATCCGAAATCATGAGAGATGAACAGGACGGACAGGCTGAGCTTCTCTTTTAATTTTAGTAGCAGATCCACAAGCTGAGCTTGAACGGTCACATCCAAAGCGGAGGTAGGCTCATCGGCGATCAGTAATTCAGGATCGCACATTAAGGACATTCCTATCCCGACTCTTTGTAGGATCCCGCCGCTCAATTGATGGGGATAACAATTCATCCGCATCTTTATATCGGTAATTCCCACCGAAGCTAAAAGGTATTCCGCTTTTTCTTCGGCCTCTTTGCGACTTCCTAATTGGTGAGAAATAAAAGCCTCGCACATTTGTTCTTTGATCTTTAACAAAGGATTCAATGCGGAGAAGGGTTCTTGGAAGATATAAGCGATCTTGTTTCCTCGGACATTTCGAAGCGAGTTAGAGTCCGCTTTTAACAGATCCTTGCCTTCGAATAATACCTCTCCCTTGGAATAGCGAAACAAGTTCAACGGAAGAAGTTTGGTTAATGCAACAGAACAGACGGATTTGCCACAGCCGGATTCTCCGACTAGAGCAAGAGTCTCTCCCTTCTTGATATCGAAAGAGATATTCTCCAATAAAGGAACGTACTCTCCTTCTTTCAGAAGTTCCAGATTGAGATCGGATACGGTGAGAATGCTTTCCTTCTTCATTCGTACACTACCTTGTCCTTGGAATCGAAAGAATCCCGTATTCCTTCTCCTACAAAGGAAGATAATAAGATAGTTAGAGCCAAAGCCAAAGAAGGAAATCCGATCAACCACCAGGCTCTGATATTCTCTCTTCCTTGGCTTATCATCTCTCCCCAAGAAGGATTTGGGGCCGGAATCCCATATCCTAAGAAGTCTAACGCGCTTAAGATGGAAATAGCTCCGATCAAAGTGAACGGTAGGAACGTAACTAAAGGAGTCAGAGCATTTGGAAGGATATGATTCCTCATGATCTTCCAAGAGCTAACTCCTAAGGCTCTTGCTGCGTCCACATAGGTAAGCGTCTTGGATCTATAAAATTCCCCGCGCATGTACATACTGATACCGATCCAACTCAATGCGGAGTAAGTGACTCCCAAAACGATGAATCCTCTTCCGAAGAAGGAGCCCATGATTAATATCAAATATAAGAAGGGAATGGCAGAGAGGACCTCTATGAATCTTTGTAAGATGATATCGGTCCTTTTTCCGTAGTATCCTTGGATCCCGCCTATCATGGTCCCGAAAAGGAATTCTATGAATACGAGTATTAAACCGAAGCTAAGAGAGTTCCTGTACGCATAAAAGATACGAGTGAATACATCTCTTCCTCGGTCGTCCGTTCCCAACCAATGCTTTGCGTTCGGAGCAGAAGGAGGATTATCGTCCTTCTCCATAGTTTCCAAACTATCTTCGTTATAACCGTAAGATACTGGTGGAAAGAGGACCCAATTGCTTCCGTTTTGAAAATCTTCCCTAGTCGCGAGCCTTTTATAATTCGTAGGAGAAAGCTCCGTGCCTCCGAAATCCTTATCCGTATAATAAAAGAAGATGGGGAATTTCCAAGAACCTGAATAGGAAACGATCCATGGTTGGTTATTGACCAGAAGGGGAGCGAACAACGAGATCCCATAGGAAAGGCCAAGGATCCAAAGAGAGATCCATGCCTTCCTATTTGCTTTAAATTTTTCGAATCTTCTTTGGAATAAGGAGTTCATGCGTCGAAATTGATCCTAGGATCTATGAGTACGTAACAAAGATCGGAGAGAATATTTCCCACTAAGGAAAGAAGGCTCTGTATAAGAAGAAGTCCCATCATCAGATCCGTATCTCTTTCCGTCACCGCTTGGAAGCTAAGTAGCCCGATCCCGTCTATACTAAAGACTAGTTCTATGATAAGAGACCCTGCGAGTATTAAACTCAGATTAGAACCGAATCCTGTCGCGATCGGGATCAAGCTATTTCGGAACGCATGCTTGTAGATGGCGTCCTTGAAGGACAGGCCTTTGGACATCGCAGTACGAACATATTCTTTGGAGATCTGATCCAAGAGAGAATTCTTCATTAGTAGAGTGAGAACCGCAAAGGAACTTGCCACGTAACAGATCACCGGCAGGAACATATGATCTAAGCGATCTACGATCTTCTCGAAGAAGCCAAGGCCTTCGTACTCGTCGGAGATCTCATGTCCGAGTGGGAACCAGGAGAATACTTCCCCCGAAGCGAATACGAACAGGAGTAGCATGGATAGTGCAAAGACGGGAATGGAATACGCGATCAGAATGATAATGCTTGTACTATTATCGAAACTTTCCCCACTGCGAATGGCCTTGGTGATCCCTAGTGGAATACAGATCAGATAAGAGATCAAAAATCCGGAAAGCCCGAAGGTAAGAGACACAGGGATCTTTTCGAAGATCAATTCGTCTACGGGACGGGAATGCAATCTAGATTCTCCGAGATCTAGTTGCGCTACTTCGGATAACCAATACAAATAAGCGACAGGAAGTGGTTTGTCCAAATGGAGTTTCTTTTTCAGAAGATCGATCTCTTCTGTACTGATCCTCTTTGCCTGGGCTCCTTCCGCACTTCCGTAGCCTCTTAACTTTGCGATCTCTCTTTCTAAGGGACCGCCGGGGGCGAGATGAGAGAGGATGAATACTATAAAAGTGATCCCTAGGATGGTAGGAAGGATCAGGATCATTCTTTTTAGAAAATAGTTTCTCATCTCAGTTCTTGCCCTGTTCTGCGGGTGTAGGAGTTCCTACAGAATCCAACAATTTTCTACGTCCGTATTTACGGATAAAGATCTTTTCTTAGGATTCGGTCGATGAAATATTTAACGAGAAGGTTTTAGCTCTAAATACCCGATCCCTTTTACGGTTTTTCCGTCTATTTCCCCGCTCACGTTCACTCCGCCTTCCCAATATGCCAGACCGGTGCTGCTGCGAGCGTCGAATTCTTGCTCCTCGAATTTAGGAGAGATATTCAGTTTGAAACGATCGGAAATTAATTTCCATTTTAATTTATAGGAAATATTCGTGACCTTGCTCTTCCAGGTCTTATCTTCCGACTGAAAACTCAACTCGTTCTCTTTTTCGAAAAGGATTACCTTGCCGTCCGGTCCTCTGTACGTTCCGAATGTCTCCGCCACCGGGGACGATTTGCTTCTAAAATTGAAGGCCATGATATCCGATCCATCTTCCATTTGGATACAGATCCAATCCCAAGAAATATCCTTAGAAGAAAGATCGAAGTTCGCTTCTGAACCTTCTGGGCTACTCCATTCATGATCCATCCAACTCGTGCCGGATCTTACATTGTATTCTTTTCCTTCTAAATAGAGAGAACCCTTGGTTTCCATTCGAGGGACGCTATAATAATGAGAGTAGAATTTCGGATTCGTCCTGCTCTTGAAAGATTTTCCATTCTTTCCGTGAACCAAAACATCCTTAGGCTTGGAAGAAAGTTCCAGTTCTAAACCGAAACCAGCCTCCGTTCTCGGAAATGCGGAGATGGTGATACTTCCGGGACCGGTAACTTCCATCCGATAATCGCCGCTCCAAAGAGAAGTTGTGTTTTGTCCCGCTACATCGCCTAACTCTCTTTCCAGAGTCTGCGTAAATTTATGCGTTTCGTCGCTCATATCGGAGATTGCAAAATGTACGGGATATACGGCAACCTTGGAGCCTAGATACGCACGAAAGAAACTAAGCTCGTAGCCGAGTTGCTTTCCTTGGTCTGTATCCAAGATCCCGATGAAATAACACCATTCGACCTTATAACCTTTGTGGAACAAATGATCTTGTGGGAATTTAAATCCTTTGAAGGCCTTATCTTTGTGTTCAACCTTTGCAGGATCGGCTGCAAATCTGTCCTGATCTGCGGCAAAAAATAAAATGGAAAGAAAAAGGATAGGAAGAACGGAAGAGAGGAATTTTCTCCGGCTTTTTGTTTTTTGATCTATATTACTCAGGCGCATATCAACGCATCTACCTCAAAGGGTCGTCTTAATCTTGGCAAAACTCTACATGAATAAGACCTAACCAGGGTTTCGTTTTGAATTGGATATTCAACCGATTCACTTATATCTCGAGTAAAAACTCACGAAATTCTTCTTGTTATGCGCGTTTGAAATATTGAAGTAGTTAACATGTCCAACCCGGTTCCTAGAAGCGAAAGAAAGAAAGTAAAGAAGTTCTTTCAGTATGTTTTCGCGAGAATGATCGTAGGCAGCTTTTCCTTCCTTCCATATGTTTTTAGAGGCAAGGTTCTATATTACCTCGTGCTTTTCTTAGCAAAAGTAACAGGTGCCGTTCGGAAACGAATGGAAAAGCATATCCGTCTCGCTTTTCCGGAAAAGACCGAAGCGGAGATCCAAGGGTACATCCAGCACAATCTCAGAGTACTCTCTCATATGGCCAATGAGTTCTGCGAAGAACCTCGGATGAACCAGGCATTCATAGACAAATGGGTGGAACTTCTTCCCAATAAAGAAACTCATGAACGCATCTTGAGCCAGGGAGGGATCTTAGTATTGGGCCACTTGGGGAATTGGGAGACCATGGGAGTTAGCCTTTGCTATACGGTTCCCAAAGCGAATAATCTATATGTATTCGCAAAAAGGCAGAGCAATCCTTGGTCCAATGCTTGGATAGAAAGGAATCGAGCGAGCCAAAACATCAGTTTGATCTATACGGATGAAAGTCCTAGAAAGGCCCTCACTCTATTGAAGCAAAAAAAGCTAGTCGCATTTATCTCCGATCAGGATGCAGGAAAGACAGGGACCTTCTTTCCATTCCTAGGAAATCTTGCGTCTACCTTTATGGGTCCTGCAACGTTTGCTAGAATGACCGATGCCCCCATTATTTTCTGTAGTAGCTGGTACGACGAAACTGGGAAGCTGTACTTTCATCTAGAAGAATTTGAAAGACCGGATCTGGACCCTAGAAAGGAACCGGAACTTTGGGAGAGAGAATTCACCTATAGATGGGTCAAGCGCTTAGAGAAAGAAGTACACGCGCATCCAGCGGATTATTTCTGGTTACATAGACGCTGGCATACGAAACCGGAAAATAAGGAAGAGCTGGATCGTTTTTGGAAAGAGTACGAGGCCCGTTCTGCGGAGAAGAAGCAGGGCTCGGGCAGCTCCGTATAATATTCTTTTTTTATTATCTATTAGAAGGAAGCCGGTTTTACCAGGGTTCCTCCTCTTAGGTTTACGGCCTCAGTTTCCGTTCTTCGGAAAGGAATTCCTTGAGATGCGAAAAGATCCACGCAGACATTGCAATCTAGGACTTCCTCTCTATAACGTATCTTGGAATCCTCACTTGTAGTTGCCCATAGATCTTTCAGTTCCTGAGGATCTGTCGAAAGATCGAATAGACGTTCTTGCGCAGGACTAGAAGTCATATTCATTATATAATGATAATTCCCTTTGATATAACTGATCCCGACTTTATAGAGAGAGATCTCGTTATTATTGGTAATGATGATCCTTCTATCACCGCTGATATCCTTGATCAGGGATTTTCCTTCTAGATGAGAAGTGTAATTTCGAACACTTACATCATTCTCTAAATTCAGAATGTCTATGATGGTCGGGATCAGGTCCGTATTCGCAACGGGCTTTTCCGTATTCCTACGAATGGCTTGCAGGTTCACTGAATCCTTCAGCACAGGAGGAATGTAAAGAAGCATAGGAATAGAGACTGTCTCGATATAATTGCTATCTATATGTCCCAAGTAATCGTGCTCAAACAAGGCCTCTCCATGGTCGGAGGTGAAGACGACTACGGTGTTCTCTAGGAAACCGTCTTCTTTTAAGAATCCGTAGACTTCCTCCAGGAGTTTGTCCATATGACGTACTGAATTATCGTATTGATCTACAGGGCTATCGACTGCAAATTCTTGGGAATCTTCCGGGACTATATAAGGGAAATGGTTTGTATTGAAATGAAGGACTCCCGCGAACTTCTTCTTCTCCGCTTTCAATTCGGAAAGGTATCGTCTGAATTCTTTTACAGTCTCCCGGTCGTCGATCCCGATATCATTGAATACTTTGAGCCCGCTCTTCTCCTTGTCCCAAAGAAGGTCGATGCCTGAATTCCTAAAGAAGCCTTCAAAATTATTCCACTGCAGATTATGACTGGTGATATAGAAGGTAGAATAATTCGCAGCCTTTCCATATTCCCAGAATAAAGGATATGTGTGGGTCATCGGAACAGGTTGAGAAGGAGAAACACCTGTTAAAATACTAGGAAAGGACAATAAAGTAGAACTAGAATTGGAATACGCCTTCTTAAATAAGAAGTAACGATTCGGATCTGCACCTGCAATTAACTTGGATAAGAAGGGAGTCGTGATCCTTTTATCGTAATCGTAAATATTCAGATTCAGTTTTCTAAGGCTTTCGGTAACGATCAATAGAACGTTGAAGTTCGGGTTCGAGTTCAGTCTTCCTAACTTAGGTTTGTTCCTAGATTGGAGTCCGGCAGAACCGAGACTGTCTCCAGTGAGATGGTTGTACAAGTTCCTCCAAACGAAAGCGATCGTATTCGTATCGGAAACATAGACCTGATCGTTAAATCGGGTATTATTATGTAAGAAGGCGCTGATCGCCAAGAAGAGCACAATCACAGAGATCCGAACGGGAACTTGGTATTTATACTTTAAAGGTTCCTTAATGGTTGTTTGCCAAAGGGAGATCCCTATAAGGACGAATAACGCAATTCCTCCAAAGACAGCGCCTTTAGTGACTCCTCCTGCAAGAATGGTCCAGCTATTCAGAGGCTCGTTGAATATAAAGGAGAACACAAAGAAGTTCGGCATGATCCCAGTATAAGAATAATATCCGTATGATCCGATGATCGCAAATGTATAAAAGTTCACTAAGAAAAAGAGTGCAATGAAATAGATCGTCTTAGATTTAAGTTGATGCAATAATCTTAATGCAATGATCGCAGCGGAATAAAGAATCACTGAGTAAACGAAAGAGAGAAAATAAAACGCCCACTGTAAAGGCTTAAAGCTAGGCAAGATCTCGTCCCTTACAATTACGTCAGTAAGAAGGATAACCGAAGGCACGACCCAGACGGAATACTTAGAAACCATCCCTAGAATATTCTTTTTATATGATCCCATCTATTCCAGATTTTTAGACAATAAGTAAGTCGTCAATTACATCCATTTATCATCCGAAGAAGAGAAGAAGGAAAGGAAATTTATAGAATACGAATAGACCGATGTTTAGTTTGCAAGAGGACTAACGGTATGTTTGGCGAAGGATCTAGATCGTATATTGAACAAACTATAAAAATAAAAGAAAGATCTTAGATCATTTTCTCAGAATGCATTCTAAAATGTTTCATTAGAGTGTAGATCTATGTGTATTGGATTTTGGTTTTTTCTTCCTAGAAAGAGATCTAATTTCCTCCTTCTAGAAAAAAGGCCGTACCCAGGGCAGATACACCGAACAAGGTTTCTAGACATAAAGAGCCGATCGTTTGGGAAAAATTCACTGTTCTCCTAGAATTCTCCCAGAATCCTTGTAATAATCCCTCAACTATACTTTACGGAAAGTCCAATATATAAAACTTTGGTACATTATATTGACTATTCCCAATTCTGAATTTGAGAGTCATGAAGGTTCGATTTTTATGAGTCCCTCCGAGCTGGAAGCTAAAATACAAGGCTTAAGTCTGGAAGAATCCCTTGCCAAGATCGCAAAGGAGTTCCCAGGAGAGGCGGTTTTCTCGACCAGCTTTGGTTTAGAAGATCAGGTCATCACCCACGCCATTTATTCCCAGAACCTGGATATTCGCATTTTTACATTAGATACGGGGCGCCTATTCAGCGAGACCTATGAGCTTCACAAGAGGACCAACGGCATGTATGGGAAGAAGATACAGACCTTCTTTCCGGATGCGCAAGCGGTAGAAGATCTCGTGAACGAAAAAGGTCCCGACTCCTTTTACGATTCGATTGAAAATCGAAAAGAATGCTGCCATATTCGTAAGGTGGTTCCCTTGAATCGAGCGCTGAAAGGCGCGAAAGTTTGGATCACCGGGATCAGAAACGATCAATCCGGCTCTAGAGAAGATCTTCCGCAAGTAGAGTTGGATGGAGGAAGAGGGATCTTAAAATTCCATCCAATCCTAAGCTGGTCTTGGGACCGTGTGCAACAGTATGTGCACGACAATCGCATTCCTTATAACCCTTTGCATGATAAAGGCTATCCTAGTATCGGATGTGCTCCTTGCACTCGCTCTATCCAACCAGGAGAAGACTTTAGAGCGGGCCGTTGGTGGTGGGAAAACGAAGTCACCAAAGAATGCGGATTGCATTGGGTCGACGGAAAACTGGTAAGAAAAAAAGGATCACAAGCATGACGACTCGAACTCGTTTGTCGCATCTTCAGCAACTAGAGGCGGAATCCATTTATATACTCAGAGAAGTTGCGGCTCAATTTGAAAGGCCGGCTCTTCTATTTTCCGGAGGGAAGGACTCGATCACTCTGGTCCATCTTGCCTTGAAGGCATTTCGTCCTGGCAAGTTCCCTTTTCCTTTGGTCCATATAGATACCGGTCATAACTTTCCGGAAGCATTACAATTTCGTGATGATCTTGCGGAGCGGATCGGAGAAAAACTCATAGTACGATACGTGCAAGACTCCATAGACCAAGGAAAAGCGGTAGAGGAGAAGGGTAAGTTCCCCAGTAGGAACGCGATCCAAACTGTGACTCTTTTGGACACTATAGCAGAATTCAAGTTCGACGCTTGTATCGGCGGAGCGAGACGAGACGAAGAAAAGGCCCGTGCGAAAGAGAGAGTTTTCTCCGTAAGGGACGAGTTCGGAAGCTGGGATCCAAAGCTGCAAAGGCCTGAATTATGGAATATCTATAACGGAAAGATCCATGTAGGCGAGAATGTTAGAGTATTCCCGATCAGCAACTGGACTGAGCTGGATGTTTGGGAATACATTCGTAGCGAGAATATTCCTCTTCCTTCATTATATTTTTCTCATAAAAGACAGATCGTGTGGAGAGAGAACGTTGTCTTCCCGGTTTCCGAGTTCGTGACCCTGGATTCTTCCGATAAGGTAGAAGAGAAAACGGTTCGATTCAGGACTGTGGGAGACATGACTTGTACAGCGGCTGTGGAATCCGAGGCGAATTCCCTAGACGATATTATTCGAGAGATCCAAACTTCCAGGACCACTGAAAGAGGATCCAGACTAGATGATAAGAGATCCGAAGCTGCGATGGAAGAACGTAAAAGAGGCGGTTATTTCTGATGGATTTATTGCGTTTTATCACTGCGGGAAGCGTAGACGACGGAAAGTCCACTCTGATCGGACGTCTTCTATACGATAGTAAATCCGTATTCCAAGACCAATTGGAAGCGATTGAAAAGACGAATCAAGTAAACGGACAGATCAATCTGGCCCTTCTTACCGACGGACTCAAGGCGGAGAGAGAGCAAGGCATTACGATCGACGTGGCCTATAAATATTTCTCCACACCTAAGAGAAAGTTCATCATCGCGGATGCACCGGGGCATATCCAATACACTCGGAACATGGTGACCGGTGCTTCTAATTCGGATCTTGCGATCATACTGATCGACTCTCGCAAAGGAGTGATCGAACAGACTTATAGACATTCGTATATCGCATCTCTATTAAAGATCCCTCATGTAATCATCTGTGTGAATAAGATGGACTTGGTCGAATTCTCCCAAGAACGTTTCGAAGAGATCAAAAAGGATTATATCGATTTTGCTTCCGATCTGGATTTTAAAGGATTGGAATTCATTCCTATTTCCGCACTGAACGGGGACAATGTGGTGGATCCTTCTTCGAATATGATTTGGTGGAAGGGCAAAACCCTCTTGGGGTATCTGGAAGATCTGGAGCTCGAAGAAGACGAGCACAAGCACCAACCTAGGTTTCCGGTCCAGTATGTGATCCGTCCTCAAACCGAAGAACATCATGATTTTAGAGGATATGCCGGCCAAGTAAGAAGCGGCGTCTTTCAGAAAGGCGAAAATATTGTCGTGCTTCCGAACGGACATCGTTCTAAGATCAAGGCGATTCTCACTCATGAAGGAGAAGTACAGGAAGCGTTTGCTCCTATGTCAGTTACCATTCTTCTAGAAGATGAGATCGATATCAGCCGAGGAGACATGATCGTAACGGAGAAGCAGCTTCCGAATCTTTCTCAGGATATCGAAGCGGATGTTTGTTGGATGGACTCTAAAGCACTTGTTCCTGGAAACAAATATCTCCTAAGACAAACCACAGGTTCCGTCAAGTCCGCAGTGAGAGAGATTACTTTCAGGATCGATATACAAACCCACCAAAAACTGGATTCGCCTCAGCTCGCGTTAAACGAGATCGGAAGGATCAAGATCCGTACAGCGAAACCGATCGCGTTCGATCCTTATTCCGAGAATCGAGGCACCGGTAGTTTTGTTTTAGTGGACGAAGGCACGAATAACACCGTTGGAGCCGGAATGATCTCCGGATCGAATTAATTCTTAGATCGAATGCAAGAAGGAAAGGGAAAAGTATATTTAGTCGGAGCTGGGCCCGGAAATCCGGAGCTAATGACCCTGCGCGCCCTAAATATATTAAAAAAAGCTGAAGTAGTATTATACGACGCTTTGCTCGATCCTTCTTTTCTGGAATATTTTCCGGAGTCGGCGATCGTTCATTATGTTGGGAAGAGAGCCGGTCAGCATTCCGCAACGCAAACCGAGATACAAGATCTGATCGTACGATATGCTCTGCAAAACAAGATCGTAGTCCGCTTAAAAGGCGGAGATCCTTTCTTGTTCGGAAGAGGCGGAGAAGAATTGATCGCCATCAAAAAGGAACAGATCCCATACGAGATCGTTCCTGGAGTAAGCGCTTTGAGTGCAGGCTCCTCCGGAGCAGGATTCCCATTAACTCATAGAGGATTGTCCAGACAAGTACTCATCATGGACGGCCATACCGTTCTGGAAGAAGAGACCGACTGGACCTGGTTTGCACAGTTCAAGGGAACGATCGCTCTTTTTATGGGAACTTCTTCCATTCAAAAAATTGCAAGTAGATTGATCGAACACGGAGCATCTCGCCTTCTCCCTGTTGCGTTAGTGGAGAATGCGAGTCTTCAGACGCAAAGAACGACTGTAACGAGTCTTGGAAAGATCGCAGAAGAGGGGATCTCCAAACAAACTCCCGGACCAGGGATCATTTATATAGGTCCGGTAGTCAACTTAATGGAAGAAGGATCCGACCTCCCTATGCACGGACAAGGATCCTTCGGAGAAGAAGCATGAACAAACTTCTTCCTGTATTCTTAAAACTAGATGAGAAGAAAGTCCTGGTCGTAGGCGGGGGAAATGTTGCCCTCGAAAAACTCCAACACTTGGTACCCACAGGTTGCGAGCTGACTGTTATCGCAAAAGAGTGTAGACCCGAAATATTAGAATTACTTTCTGCAGTTCCCAAGGCTAAGATCGAAACAAAGGAGATCCAGGTATCCGATCTGGACGGATTCGATCTGATCTATTCCGCTACAAACGATAGAGAAACGAATCGCAAGTTGGTGGAGTATGCAAAAGAGAAAAGGATCTGGATCAACTGTGCCGACGATCCGACGTATTGCGATTTTTATTCTTCCGCATACTTTGATAGAGGGCCGATCCGAGTAGCAGTCTCCACACAAGGTGAATTTGCAGGACTCGCAGGAAGCGTTCGTACGATCTTAGAAGAGATCCTTCCTCCGGAACATGATGCAGACTTAGAGGATCTAATACATATTAGAAGTCTCAGCAAACAAAAATTAGGCGATGCTAACCAGAGAAAGGCAGCCTTGAAATTTCTACTGAACGAATTTAAAGAAAAATATCTCTCGCTAAACAAGAAGTTATAAGAAGCTAACAGAAGGACGAATTAGATCAATGTCAGAGCAAAAAGAACTCAGCGAAGTCGAACATATAAAAACGGCCTCTCAAGGACTCAGAGGAAAGATCGGTGTAGCTATTGAGACCGGTGCGGACGGATTCGAAGAAGACGACAAGCAGCTGATTAAATTCCACGGGATGTACCAGCAAAAAGACAGGGATCGTCGAAAGGACGAAAACGGGGACTTCATTGAAAACCCTACGTCTTTCATGATCCGGGGCAGGATCCCTGGTGGAAGGCTTACAGCGGAGCAATACGCAGTTTGGGATGATCTTGCAACCCAATTCGGAGGCGGAGCTCTCCGTTTAACTACTCGTCAGTCCATTCAGATGCATACTATTCTTCTTAAGGATCTGAAACCGATCATGCAAGCGGTCTATAAGGTGAATCTATCCACCATGGGAGCTTGCGGAGATGTGGTGCGTAACGTTACCCAAGCATTGAATCCTTGGGGAACCAAAGAACTTACTCAATTAGATCCTGTGGCTCAATTGATCTCCGATCATTTCAAATATAAGAGTACTGCCTATGCGGAGCTTTGGTTGGGAGAGACCCAATTAAACAAAGAGGTAGAGGATCCGATCTATGGAAAGACTTACCTTCCTAGAAAGTTCAAGATCGCAGTGACTCTTGCAGGCGATAACTCCGTCGATATCTATACCAACGATATGGGATTTGCTGCGACTCTGGATGCAAACGGAAAGATAGACGGTTATTTTGTTTTCGCAGGTGGCGGACTCGGAATGACCCATAATAAACCGGAGACTTATCCTAGAGCGGCGGATCTGCTCGGTTGGATCCCGGAAAAAGATCTGATCTCCGTTGCGGAAGGGATCGTGACTTCTCATAGAGATTTCGGAGATAGAACGAATCGCAAGCATGCTCGTTTGAAATACGTTCTTGCGGAGAAGGGAGCAGAATGGTTCCGTTCCGAAGTAGAACGTAGATCCGGAGCGAAATTCGATACCGATCGCAAACTTCCTAAATGGGAGACTCCTAAGTACTTGGGTTGGACAGAGAGAGCGGACGGTACCTTGGCTCTAGGGTTCCATACTCTTTCCGGAAGGATTAAGGACTTCGCTGACAAACCGCTGAAGACTGCCTTAAGAAAGATCATAGACGAATTCAATTTGAACGTACAGGTCACTGCAGACCAAGACTTAGTGCTAATGGGCATCCGCAAAGAGGACCGTCCAAAATTAGAAGCTAAATTAAAAGAATTTAATATTGATCCTGCTTCTCCTAAGCCTTTGTACGACAGGGCCTTGGCTTGTCCTGCTCTTCCTACCTGCGGGCTGGCACTGACCGAATCAGAAAGGACTTTTCCTCAACTGTTGGATTCTATCCAAGCGGTGATCGATAAATTGGGTCTGAACGACAGAGCTCCTATCGTAAGAATGACCGGTTGCCCGAACGGTTGTGCAAGACCATATTCCGCCGAGATCGGGATCGTAGGCCAACAGGCCGGTGGAAAATATGCACTCTTCTTTGGCGGAAATCCGGAAGGAACCAAAGTAGGCGATTACGTTGCTAAGAAAGTAGCCTTTGCGGATATTCCGGTGCAGCTTGAAAAAGCGTTCTCCGTTTGGAAACAGGACGGGAAGGCGAACGAAAGCTTTGGAGAATTCGTAGAAAGATATTCTTTGGATAAGTTCAGAGAATTACTCGGATCGATGTAATTTAGAATTCTATAATGAAGAGGCGCTTTATTCGAAGCGCTTCTTCAGAAGAATATTTCCAGGGTCTGGAATTTCCACTTCCAGACCTTTTCGGAAGAATTTCCCGCCAAGATCAATCCTCCCCCGTACTGCAGCACAGAAGTCACGGATCCTAAAGCATCGGTAGAATAATTTGCAAGCGCTAGAAGTACGTCCCCTTCTTCGCTCAAGGATAATGCGTATGCAAGTTCTCCTTCTTGCGGGCGAAGTACTGAGGGCAATGCTGCGATCATTTTTTTGATCAAAGGATAATCTTGGATCTTATCCATTCCCAAATGTCTGGGAGAAGAAAGAGCGATCCAAAAATGGTTTTCTTCATCCAGGCTGATCAGGGCTGGACTCCCCGGCAAGTTCGTGATCAAAAATTGATCCTTACCTGCGTCCTTTCCTTTTAACCAAAGACGAGAGATCCTATGTCTGTATTTTTCGGCGTAGATCAAGAATGTGCCAGAAGCGGAAAGTCCGATCCCAGTAGGGTGATTCGCTCCATCCGAGATGACCTCTACTTCTTGGGTGCGAGGATGATACGATAAGATCCTTCCGTTTGCTTGGGACTCCAATTCTTCTAGATAGGAATCCTCATACGAAAACTTTCGACTTACTTCGGTGAAATAAACGGTTCCATCGGCAGCTATGGCAAGACCATACAGATTTTGTAATGGAGTTCCTTGTGAGTCCTCTCGTACTAAAACATTTTCCTTTCCGGCAGCATCATAGAATGCGAGTCCGAGTCCGGAAACACAGGCTACTAAATTTCCCTTTCCGTCAAATGCAAGTCCCAAGGGACGACCAGAGGTTTTAGCAAATACCTCCGGGTCTCCGTCTGTCTTGATCCGATAGATATTCCCATCGGAAGATCCCGTATAAATGGAACCTTTCGTATCCACAGCCAATCCGAAAGGCTCTTTGATGGGAGAGTCCACATTGACTGGTTTAGAAAAAAGTAATAGATCTCTTTCGCCTTGAGGAATAGAGGAATTTACAGAATACGGAATCGGGTTTGTCTTATTCCAACCGATTAGTACTAGAATGCCGAGTACAAATACGACAAATAGAAAAGAAAGAATTCCTCTCAATATATGGCGGGAATAAAGAAATCGTAGCATCAGACATGACCGTGAAAGACGGGTCTTTGTCTCAAACTATTTCGCAATACTTCAAAATGTAAATGAAAACCGGTAGCTCTTCCAGTCATTCCAACTTTTCCAATGAGCTGTCCCTTCTTTACCTTGGTTCCCGGATCCACCATTAATTTGCTTAGGTGACCGTACTTAGTCTCATATCCCAGAGAATGCTTTAATACGATCAAACTCCCATACCCACCCTTGGTTCCGGAAAAGGAAACGATCCCATCTGCGGAAGCATAGACTGGGGTTCCTTCTTCTGCTGCGAGATCTATGCCGCCATGAAAGGTGTCCTTCTTAGTAAACGGGTCCTTTCTTTTTCCGTACTTAGAACTGATGCGACCTTCTTCCGCTAAAGGATCCGAAAAAACCAAACCGTAAAAAAAGTTTTTCTCTTCCTTAGGAAGACCTCTTCCTGGAACGAACCAAGACTTTCTCTGGTCATCATAGTATAGGAACTTGGGGGAAATGCGAAAGCGAGATGCGACCTTTCTTCTACTCGAATCGTCCGACGAGGTTTCCTCGGAATCGTATACTCCGCGCATATTCGGGATCAATAATTCCATCCCGGGATAAATATCTTGGGGAGAAGCCAACTGATTCACGGAAGAGAGAGTGTCCAGATCCATTCCGGTCCTGGCCATGATCTTAAAGAATGTGTCCTGTTTTCCGACCTTGTAGCTCAGGAACCTAAGAGGCATTAGATTCTTCTGCTCCAAATTGGAAACGGATACTTGCAGGTTGTATTTTACTTCTTCTCGGACCCGAACGATCTTCGAGTCTGAATATTCCAAGCTGTGAAGAGGAACTAGATCGTAGACCGCATGCAGTTCCGCATCTAGAATGAATGAGAGAATGAAAACAAGAGAGGCTTTCGCGAATCGAAAGGAATGTCTTTCAGAAGAAGGCATATCATCCTTCTATTCGGCAGAAATTAAAAAAACAATGACGCAAAAATTCCCCGGTAAATGATTGGAGGGGCCCCCGGAATGGATTTGGAAATCGAAGACCAAAAGCCGAATAAAGGCAAAGACATATTCGTCCTTGGACTGATCCAAGTTTTTGTACTCTTCTTGGGAATGCTTCTGTACCAAGAGATCACCAAGATACAGATCGAGACCGCTCTCTCCTTCAAGACCCCAAAGCAGAGTTTCTATAGGACCAAAGAGGTCTCGGAGACTGTTCCTCAGACGATCGCCTGGGGAGAGCCCGCTTCTGTGGAGAGAGCTCTGAGAGATTATACCGAATTTGTGATCACCAAAAGGCCTTGGTTTCTTTCCATAGACAGGGTCATCTGGGGACTTTGCTTCCTGGTCCCGGCTTATCTATTCATTCGAAAAATTGCAAATGTAGAAGTGGCCGACTTCAGCGATAGTTTGGGAGCTCGGGGACTTCTTGCCGGATTAGTGACCGGCTTTGCCACATTCTGTTTTGTGAATGTGTTTAGCGGACTTATCTTTTTTTTCGTAGGAAAACCTCAATCGAATCATCTCGAACTGATCCTTTCCCAGAACCTGCAAGGAAATTGGAGACTTTTGACTTGGGCCATGCTTGCCATCAGTTTCGGTGCGGGAATCCTGGAAGAGACTTTCTTTAGAGGATTCTTACTTAAACATTTTATGGAAAAGAATATGCCGAATATAGGATTGTTCCTGACTTCTGTAGTCTTCGGGATCGTACATTATAGCGCGGGAGGATCCATCATAGGACCTTTCCTGCTTGTATTCGTGGGTCTTTCTTTCGGTCTTTCTTATTTAAAAACTTCTAATATATGGGTTCCGATCACGGCTCATATTACGTACAATAGTTCTATGCTATTAGCAGCATTCTTCTTGGGAAATCGGGTGTCTTAATGAAAGTGAATTATAGATGTATAAAATTTTCCGCGATCTTCGCCTCCGTTCTTTTCTTTTCCTCCTCTCTGTTTGCAGGAGAAGTTTTCGAACTAGAGGGGGATCCCGGAGAGAACGATACCAGGATCATTTCTGCCTTGAATCGACTTACTTTTGATCGGGTGATTTCCGACAAGAATACGAAAGGATTCACTTATAGATACGTAACTAAATGGTATTCTCCTCTCGTACTCGATGTGTATGTCCTGGGTCTCGCAAAACGAGAGAAGATGAGTATCGTTCGAGTGGAGGCTCCTAAAAAGGGCGCCGAAAGAGTATTTCGTAATTTTCTCATGGAAGAATTGACCAAGAAGGAAATTACCGGAGGCTTCGGGACAGGTTCCAGGAATCTAGAAGATTATGCGGACGGGAAATTAGAGCCTTATAATAAAAGCTATTTGTACAGCGGGGCTCTTGCTTTGATCCAACCGGCTGCTTCCGTTTACTATAATGCGAATCGATCTCCTGTCTATGGTGGTTCTGATCGTTTAAAAGGAATGTTCGGATACATCATGTTGGATCTTTTGCTCGCAGGGCTTGGCTATTACTATGCTACGACCACAATGGAAAAGAACAGCGCCCTAGATAACTATATGCATAAACCAGCTCATTCCGGAAACGTTTTGGATTCTCCGGGAGCTCCGGTCTTTTTGGGACTATTGATCATTCCTAGGATCTATAGATTGATCGGCGGTATCCAAGATACCTATACACATAATCGGATCATGGAGATTTCGGCGACTAAGTCTTTCTAAGAATAGATCTTATGCTTAAAGGATTCTTTTCTAGACTAGCACCCGAAGAAAATTCTATTTCTTCTTATATAAGGATCAAGGGCCGAAGGTCCTTGTTTCTTTACTGTGTGATCACGGGGATCGTATCCGGCCTTGGTGCCTTTTTATTCTCCAGAGCGCTTGCTTGGGCCGAATATATTTCTTTGGCATCGATCGCGGGCTTACAAGAAACTCATTCCGGAGGGGAATATTACGTTTCTCTAAATCCTATATCGTCTATTCTTCTCGGAAGATGGGCGCTTTTATTCTTACCTATCATTGGTGGATTGATCACCGGATGGATTGTCTGGAAATTCTCTCCCGATTCTTCGGGAACAGGAACGGATTCACTCATCGATTCCTTTCATAATAAGGAAGGAAAAGTGGACCCTAAGGTCCCAGTGATCAAATCCATAGCGACCATCTTTACGCTTTCTTCGGGAGGAAGCGGAGGAAAAGAAGGGCCTATCTCTCTCATTGGCGCGGGCTTCGGTTCCTTGGTTGCAAATCTTACCAAGGCGGGAGCGAGAGCCAGAAGGACCCTGTTGCTTGCCGGGACCGCAGGAGGCCTGGGAGCGATCTTCCATGCACCGTTAGGAGGCGCTTTGACCTCTGTGGAAATGGTGTATAGAGAAGATATAGAAAGCGATTCCTTGGTTCCTTGCATTATATCTTCCGTGACTGCATACTTGGTTTATTCTTCACTGAACGGGTTCGGAGCGGTTTACAAGGTCCCGGAGATCGGGTTCGAAGCATACAAGGAACTCATATTCTATCTGATGCTAGGGATTGTTTGTTATCTGAGTGGAGCCTTCCTTATCCGAAGCTTTCAATTCATCCAGAATTGGTCCAAGACTTGGCACCTTCCGATCTGGATCAAACCTGCCATCGGAGGAATTCCAGTGGGGATCATCGGATATTTCTTACCGGAAGTCATGGGAACAGGTGCCGGCTTCTTACAAGATATATTAGAAGGGACCTATCACTTCGAAAGTAAGATCGGGTCCTTCTTTCAAAGTGTAGGAGTTGCAAGTAATTCGGGCTCGGATCATATTCAATTTTTTGCAAATAGCTTGCGCGTAGATCTGGACATATTGATCGTTCTCTGCTTTCTTCTTTTCGCTTTTTTGAAAATTGTAACCACTTCCTTTACGATCGGAACAGGAGGCTCCGCGGGAATGTTCGGTCCTTCTCTCTTTATTGGGGGAATGCTAGGAGGCGCAGTAGGAACCCTGGCAAAATTGATCCTAGGATACAAGGTCTCTATCGCTTCCTTTGTGTTGGTGGGAATGGGAGCTTTTTACGCTGGAATCGCAAGCGCTCCGATTGCGGGAATGGTGATGATCTGTGAGATTATCGGTAGCTATTATCTTCTTCCTCCATTGATGATCGTTTCGATCACCTCTTTTGTTCTTTCTCACAAGTTGAATCTATACAAGAGCCAAAAAGGAACACGCTTCCAATCCCCTGCTCATTACTGGGATATGAACCGGGATCTTTTAGAAGAGATCCGGATCTCGGATATTTCGGATAAGCTCCGAAACATTGCGGTGATCCGCTCTTCTTCTTTGCTTTCTCATTTGGAAGAAGATTCGATCAAGATCAATGCCAGCGACTATGTCGTTCTAGACCCAGAGGGAAAATACTTCGGGATGCTCTCTCTTAGAAATATCCGGCTTTATTCCGAGGGCAGAGCCCTGACCAAAAACTTGGTCCTCGTGGGAGATGCGGCAGATACTTCCATTCGTCCGATCTCCGTTTCTACTAGTCTTGCAGCTGCCTTCAAAACCCTTTTGGACAATGGAATGGATAAGATTGCTGTCGAGGAAGAGGGGAAGTATCTGGGATATCTCCGATATGCAGACATTATCTCGATCTACTTCGAGAGAACTAGATCTTCCCGCCCGATTTCTCCTTAAATTCCCTGTTTCTTTTCAATTTTAAGAATAGATGCAAAAATATATGTAGCGTTCATTCTTTTACAAAAAACCTATATTATTAATTAAATTCTACTTATTTCATTAAATTTCGCTAAATATCACCTAATGGTTCTTTTTCCGTTTTTACTCGACAATTTTGGCCTTTGGGCTAAGATACGGAAAATTTTTAAAAAATAACTGATGTGTAATAAAGAGATCAGCCATTTCTAACTGTTAAGAATTAAACTAAGACTTGGTTCAATCAGGAAAGGGACAATGCGAAACATTCTATTAAGTAAAAAAATTATCTCCCATGCGAGACTGACCTTCGCGTTTCTATTGGGAATACTGGGAGTGAGTTTTTCCGAACTTACTGCCGGAAGCTATGGGGATATATATGGCGCCCATCCCACAGGGGCCGGGATGGCTGGCGCACAAACTGCTACAGTTAACAATTCCTCTGCTGTGTTCTATAACGTTGCAGGATTAGGAAGATTAAACGAAGCAGATCTATACAATGCATACTTAGATCTGAAAGATAAGGAAAAAGAAGCAGCGGCTAACGGGCCGGATGCTCCTAAGGACGACAAGGGAAACCCGATTCCTCAGGATGGAGGTCCCATTCTTGCAAGCGATGCTCAGGATACTCCAGGAACAACCGGGCCTTGGTATAAAAGAGCTTGGTTCAATCTCAAAGATGGGATGTTCGCTTACAAACCGCTTCCTCGCCCCGCTCGTCCCGCGCATGAGGTTACTTTTTTAGGAACCTATGCAAACCCTACTCTGAAGAATAACGCTCCTAGGAACGAAAATACCAAGAACCCGGACGATAGCTTTGTCGGTTTGGGTTTTACAATGAACTTGAACGAGATCTTTGATATTGGCAGAACGATCCGTTTCGGTTTGAATGCGATTCTTCCTGCTACTGGAAATTTGATGGTGGTGAACGATCAGAACCCGACTGTTCCTAGATATTTACAGTCGGGAAAGAGTGACGAACGTCCTACCATTATGGCCGGAGTGGGAGTCGAACTTTGGAAGGATCGTCTTTTTGCCGGTATCGGTATGACTGCGTTAGCTGGAGGTTCCGGTGCAATCCTCTTAAAAGATGTTCCTATCTCTCCGGATCCTGTGCAAGCGAACTCTCAAGTGGTCTTGACTTTGAAACCTATGGTAAATCCTACTTATGGTCTTCAGTTCACATATGGTAAATGGAATATGGGGGTTTCGTACAAGAGAGAGACATACTTATCTGCGGACCCAATCCCTGCCAGAGCGCAAACCACTCTTTTGGGAATTCAGTTGGATTTCGATCTGGCTCTTTTGGATCAGTACAACCCGAGAGTGTATTCTTATGGGATCGGATTCAGACCCTTCCAAAAGATCCTGATCAACTTCGATATCAATAGAGAGCAGTGGAGTCTTTACCAGTTATCTCGCATTAAAGAAAAATATTCAGAGCCTCTGAACTTCCATGATACTACTAACTATCGTTTGGGAGCGGAGTATGCGTTTCGTCCTTCTATGAAATTCAGAGCAGGTATCGGCAAGAGGCCTAGTCCGGTTCCTGTATATCATGGAGCGAATAACTGGATGGATAACGATCGCATCATCTATAGCGTAGGTTTCTCTTATCTATTCAGCGGTAGAAACTATGCATTCTTAAAGGATCGATTGAAGAATCCTGTCATCTTTGACTTTGCGATCATGAACCAACAATTGTCCAGTGTGGGGGTAACCAAGTACAATCCTACGGAAAGAAATCCAAGCTACAGCTATGGCGGATATATTTGGTCCTTCAACTTTTCAGTGAGTTTATTCTTCTAAACCTTTCCGATTTAGGCTTAATTAAATAACGTTCGTTATTTTCAATAGCCCTTTGGGTGAGGCAGAAATTCATCTGCCTCCATTCTTTTTCTTGACCGATCGATCGCTATAGAGAGATTCGAAGACGGTTTAGAGATGGAAAAGAATATAATAGAGTTAATCACTCCCGTTTTCTTCGTGTTAATCGCAGTAGAAGTGTTGTGGTCCTTGATCGGATCCAAGCCTTTTTATAGATTCAAGGATTCCGTGAACAATCTGTCCGCTGGGATCTTCATGCAAGTGTTCACCGTATTCATTACTCTTGGTTTACTAAGCGTCTACGCTTGGGTGTATGCAAAGTTTGGGATTTTTAATTTTTCAAACGGCTCTTGGGTCGCCTGGGTGCTCTGTTATGTGTTGGCGGATTTCTTTTATTATTGGTATCATAGGTTCGGACACGAGATCAATATCTTCTGGGCATCTCATGTGGCTCACCACCAGAGCGAAGATTATAATTTTACCGTAGCTCTGCGTCAGGGAGTACTGCAGAATACCTTCTCTCTTCCTTTTTACCTCCCGCTTGCGGTGATGGGATTCCCTCCTGTCATGTTTGCTCTTTGTATCCAGATCAATTTTGCGTATCAATTCTGGCTTCATACCCGTGCGATCCCTAAGCTTAGTATTTTCGAATGGGTCTTTAACACTCCTTCTCAACACAGAGTGCATCACGGAAGGGATCCGAAATATATCGATAAGAATTATGCGGGAACATTTGCGATCTGGGATAGAATGTTCGGTTCCTTTAAAGAAGAAGAGGAAGAGCCTATCTTTGGAGTTGTAAAGCCGATGCAGACCTGGAGTCCTATCTGGACACAGTTCCATTATTTCGAAGAACTTCTTCTCCTTTCTTGGAAGACCAAAAATTGGAAGGATAAGTTGAAAGTCTGGATCATGCCTCCTGGTTGGAAGCCTGCGGATCTTGGCGAGTCTGTGGTCCCTCCGGAGATAGATAGAGTGAATTACAAAAAGTTCAATACGGAGATCCCGTACACTCTCACTCTTTATAGCATTATTCAATTCTTCTTTGGATTGGGAGCCGCAATGGTCTATATTGAATTTAAAAGCGAGCTGCCCTTATTGGAGATGCTCGTTTTGGGATTCTATGTGCTCTGGACTCTTTGGAATATAGGAGCCATCTTCGAGCTAAAGACTTCCGGGATGATCTCCGAGCTGATCCGTTTGGCTTCGATCGCAGTGCTGACCTATGTGTATCCATTCGATTTCACTCATGTGGAAAAATTGCTAAAGGTCTTACCTTTACAGACCTTGCAATACCTTCCCACACTGATGCAGCAGATCGCTGTGATCTCTTTCTGCGTATTGGGAGGTTTTTTGCTCTCTCAAAAACGATTCTTTAGTATCAAAGGATATTCTCCTAAAACGGTTTAGATCCTAAATCGTATCGTCCCGTTTCTATCTGAAAGCGCCTTGGATCCGAGGCGCTTTTTTATATGTAGAAAATAAATTGACGAGACTCTTTAGGGAGAGTATCCACTTAGAACCTATGATTTCTCGGTTCTATCGCTCTCTCTTTCTCCTGCTTGTCTTTCTCTTAACCGGACTCGGTTCCCAAGCCCAAGATTCGGACCCTTCTAGAAGCGACGCACCGGTCGCAGTTACGGAGGAAGAGAAGGGTTCTAAGAATCCTATCCAGGTTTCTTTCGCTAGGATCGATTCTGTACTCTTGTATTCCGACCTGGTCTATGTAACCCGCCAAACAGAGGTTAAACTTCCTGCGGGTCCGTCGGAGGTATTATTGGGAGAAGTGCCTATATCTTCCCTCGATAAGAGTGTCATAGTGACCTTTACGGATCCGAACAAGAAATTCAAGATCAAAGGGATACGGGTTTTGGAGAAGGCCTCTCGTAGAAAGAAATCCCAGGAAGCAGAAGAACTAGAAAAGAGAAAAGATGCTCTTCTTCTCTCATTATCTACAAAATCAAGAGAAGTGCAGGATCTTTTGGATTGGGAGACCGCTCTAAAATCCATCAAACCTACGATCAGAGAAGAGCAAGGAGCGGTCGAAAAGATCGACTCCGAGAATTTCTCCGGATTTCGCAAGACCTATGCGGATCTTGTAGAAGGAAATACAAGACTTCGCTTAACAAAATTAGAAGAATTGGATCGGATCCGAGAAGAATTCTATATCGTAACGACCAAACTTTCCCATCTCGCAGAGGGGGATACTCTAAGAAGAAAAGAGATCAGGATCGATGTGGAGTCGGATTCCGCCACCACCTTTCCTTTCGAATATAAATATCTGATCAGAGGTGCGATCTGGTATCCTCGTTATACATTGGAACTCCAGCAGAATGGGCAAGAAGCAGAGCTTGGTTGGCATGCGTTGGTTCGGAACGAGACCGGAGAAGATTGGAAGAACGTTCGATTGGAATTTTCCACAGCGAATCCGAACCAAGATATCGATTTGCCTGAATACAAAGAGCAAAGGATCAGCTCTAGAGTGATCATTCCTCAGGCAAATGAATATTATCCTTCCGCGGAAGCTTATAGTAGGGATGTAGCTCCTTCTCCTATGGCAGGTGCGGCTGCTACAGCTAAGAAAGAATCCAAACGAATGGCTCCGGCAAAACCGATGGCCCAAAAGTCAAAGGCAGATGCACCTAATGAAGATTATGCGAAAGAGCGAATGGAAGCCCAAAGTCCTTTGCAGCAATCAAGGGCCTTGATAGAGGGAAATTATAAGGACAGATCCAATTCGATCCGAGTGGAAGAAAATATGAACCAACTCCAAGGTGAGTTGACGAATCAAAAAAGCAGCTTCGATCGAGGTTCTTATGAGGAATCCATTCGTTACGGGAAGGAAGCACTCAGAAGATTTTCTAGTTTGAGAGAAAGTTCTAGAAAAGAACTGAAAGAATTAGAAACGGAGGTACAGAACCTTCTGAATCGTTCTTCTCAACTCAACTCGGATAAGAAGTATTCCAACACACTGATCGCTCCCGGAGTCTCGTCTGAAGGATTCGATTTCAGATATGTGGCTCAGTCCAGAGAAAGAATTCCATCCGACAGAACATTGAACCGAGTTTTTCTAAGAAAGAGAATGGTTTCTGTTCAGCCTGGCTATGAAACGTCTCCACTTACTAGCGAAGACGTATTTTTGAATATAGTTTCTTCGAATTCGGAGAATGAGCCTCTCTTGGCGGGACCGTTAGAGATCTATTCCGGAGAGAATCTTTTGGGAACTACTTCCGTTTCCACATTGAAACCGGGAGAGACGATCCGAATGGAGCTTGGTCCAGACAAAGATATCAAAGTGGTTCGAAGAGAGGAAAAGCTGGAAGATAAATCTGGCATCATCTCTCGGAAGAAAACGGTTCGATATCGGGTCTCTATCAATTTGAAGAATAATAAAAGAAGATCGGTGCCGGTCCGTCTCATCGATAGGATTCCTTATACAGTGGACGATAGTGTGGAGATCCGGTGGACCCAGGGCGCAGATAAGCCTATAAGTAAGTCCGAAGAAGGGATACTCACTTATGAATTCGAATTGGGTGCAGGCGCAAGTAAGAAAATAGAATTCGAATACACTGTTTCTTACCCTGCGGATAATGTTCTAAGAGATTCTTCCGGAAACGGTTCCTACTGAGGTAAGAAAATGAAATATTCAATAAACCTAATGAACTCTAAGAATTCCATTCTTGCCTTCCTGATTTTGTTCGTAGCGATACCGGCTTTCGGAAAGGACGCGACTCTTCCGATCAAAGAGGTTACTGTTCACCAAGGAACGGCTCAGATCTTGCGAACTGGAAAGGTGCAATTGGAACCCGGTGCGAATAAGATTGAGATCTCGAACCTTCCCGTTTCCCTTTTAGAAGAGACTCTCACCGCTAGCACGTCTTCTCCGCAGGTGGAGGTCACAGGTTCCAGGACTTGGAAAGAAGAAGGGACAGCCGCCTCTAATCCTGAAGTGGCGCAGCTGCAGAAAAAAGTCCAAGGAATGGAGAAGGAACTCGAGGCTATATTAGCAAAAGAGAATGATCTAAAGGCGGAAAAAGAACTCTTAGAGGAGCTTAGGACCAAAGTCTCGGAAGCGGTCAGTCGAAACCTTTTCTACGGAAGAGTAGAAGAAGACGGAAAGCAATGGGGAAGCTATCTGAAAAAAACCAGAGAGGAGGCGGTCTCTCTCTTTGCCGCATGGGAAAAGATCGAAAAGGCAAAGCAGAGATTACAAACCGATCTAGAAGAAGCCAGGGCCCAACTTTCTATCCTTCTCTCGCAAGCGGAGAAGAGCACTCGGATCACTTGGGTGCAGATCGTAAATACTAGTTCAGAAAATAAGACAGTCGATCTTCGTTTGAGTTACCTAGTGTCCAACGCGGATTGGAGACCGGCCTATATTCTGACCGCAGAGGATTCCTTGAGTAAGGCTCGGCTAGAATATATAGCTGAGATCCGTCAGGAAACGGGAGAGGATTGGAGAGGAGTTCAGTTGCTCTTATCCACAACCCGTCCCGATCTTTCTTTAAGAAGGAATCGTCTTCGTCCGCAAAGATTATTCGATGTAGAAATAAGATCCAAACAAGAAGTACTCGTAAATCAATCGCAAGCAGTGGGCGCTGCTCAAGTCGCCGACGAAGAATCCAATCTTCCTTCTTCCAACGAAGGAGGATCCTCGAGCGAAAGAGGAAGCGGCTTCTTATTTCGATTGCCTAAGGCGATCTCCTTGGCTTCTCAGAGAGAATCCAGAAAATTCGAAATGCTAGCGTTCACTGCTCCGATCAAAGTAAGAACGATCGCGGCGCCGCGTTATAAACCGTTCCCTCTTTTGGAAGCGGATATGCAGAATACAGGTGATTTTCCGATCTTGCCGGGAGAAGTCTCTCTCTTCAGAAGTTCTGGCTTGGTGGGAAGGACCAAGATCGGTTACGTTAGTCCCAAGGACACATTAACCGTTTCTTTGGGAACGGAAGGGAGCTTGCGACTTTCCTATCGCAAGGAAACGAATCAGACTAGAGAAGGGATCATTTCCAGCCAAAAGGTTTTAGAAAGAAGGGTGTATCTTAACCTGGAAAATTTCGGAAAGGAAACCAAGACGGTGATCATTCGTGACCAGATCCCTGTTTCCGAAGTCGCTAGCGTAAAGGTAGAAATAAATCCGGATTCGACCACACCAGGATCCAAGGAATATCGCACGAACTCCGGGATCTATGAATGGAATCTGGAAATTCCTCCCTCCGGAAAGAAGGAGATCCGCTTAGAATATAAGGTGACCTGTCCGAGCGAATTTGATCTCAATTTTTTGCAGTAGAAAATTATAAAATACTAAAGTGTAAGTTCAGTCTCGAATGGATCTCTCTCCGCTTTTGTCTACCGGATTCGGGATGTCCTGCATGTCCCAGAGTTCTAATTCCAAGTTCAAAGTGAGATCCTTGGGGAGATGGATCTTGAAGATCCCTTCTCCTTTTTGGTCCTTAAAACAGGCTTGGTCTGTTCTGATCACATTTTCCGGATGAGAGGCGCGATTCTTATTCCAATCTTTTGGATCTATTGATGAGGGGGTGTTCTGTTTTAGGTTCAATAATACGCATTGGTTGTTTGAGTTTGCATTCTCAAACTCGAATCTGACTCCGTACAAATTCTCATTTCGATCCGTAGGAAGTGTATCGATCTGGACGATCCTGACTTTCGGGGATTTTTTGCCCGGTTCCGGTTTGGTTCGTTTCACATGAGGTTCTTGCTTTAAGAGATCATCTACTGCGGAATAAAAATCGTTATCTCCATCCACATTATAGTATTTGCCGTTTCCGCTCTTTGCGAGCGATTCCATGATCTTTTTTTCATCCGGCTTGAGTCCGAGCCCAAGCACGTTCATCTTGAAATCGATTCCTTTTTGTTTGAGAACCTTTAGTTCCTTCTCCGGATCTCCGTAGCAACTTTCCACTCCGTCTGTAACTAAGATCAGCTCTGTAGGTATCTTTCTTCTGCTAATATAATCGCCTGCGATCCGGATCGATTCCGCCAAGGGGGTCGCTCCGGAAGGTGTAAGGCCGAAGAGTTTATTCCTGAACTGAGGTTTATTCCCTTTTTCTAATGGTTGATAAAGACGAGAAGATTGGCATCCAGGCAGACGATTTCCGTATGCGATAAATCCGATCTCTGTTTCTTCAGGTAATGAGTCTGCATAATGTCGAACATACTTCTTTGCAAGATGGATCTTCTGATAGATGCCTAGGTATTCGTTCATGGAACCGCTCGCATCTAAGATGAATAGTTTTGCCGATTCATTCGGAGAAGGTGCCGCAAGTTCCGGAGCGGAAGATAAAGAAGAAGTGAGACAAAACAGAAAGAGAAGGCAAGTTAGGATAGCTTGCCGGAGAAAGCTCGACCTTATATTCTTCGGATCGTGATAAGAGTCAAAAAATGAAAACATAGTACGGCCGACTAAATTTCTTATCGGCGAAAAGGAATATTCCCTTAGGCGAAACGCTAAGATCCAACTTATGTCAGATGATTATTCCTTTGTTTTTTTATTCCAGTAGCATAGTTGAGGATAGGATTCCGACTCTCCGAAGCGTATACGCAGGCTGGAGACAGAACCGTATTCAAGTACCAAGCGAAACGAATTTTCCAAGGGAAGCCCCAGCGCAAGAGCTGTCGTACATCGAATTGGGCCGCCGTGGCTTAACCAGATCTCTTTATATTCAGAAGGATCTCCTTCTTCCTTCTTGAGTCTTTCCCAGGCCCTTCCTTCTTGTAGGGAATCCGACCAGGACAATGAGATCCTCGCTTGTAGTTCTTTGTATGTTTCTCCGGAAGGAGGTCTTATGTTTACATAATCTTCCATCCAAGGATCGGTTTCCGAGCGAGGGAGGTCTTCCCAAAGACGGCCTTCCCATTCCCCGAAATTAAGTTCTTGGATCCTATCATCCACCTTCCAAGCAGGAGAGAAGGAAGAAGATTCCATTTTCTTGCTGATAAACTCGGCTAGACTATAACAACGAAAGAGCGGACTCGTACGGATCGAATGCACTTGAGAAGGTAATAGTTTTAGAACATTCTCCGCTTCTGTTTCAAAGCTGGAAGGAAGACCAAGATCAGTCTTTCCATAGCAAGTGCCGGGCTCTACTTCCGGTGTCGTATGACGTATTAGAATGATTTCCATGCGGATAAGATCCCGATCAAGTAGAGGATTTCAGTTACTTGTTGCACTGCTCCTAGACAATCTCCGGTATAACCTTCTAACCAACGTTTATAGAAATTTCGAAGATACAAAAAACCAAATGCCTGGAGCAAAAAAGGAAGGATCGTAAATCCTAGCGCCAACTTGGAGGGAATACTCGGAATATATAAAAACCCTAGCCAAGGTAAGAACCCCCAGATAGACCCGATGATCACATTCGATGTTCTCATTTGCTTTACGATCGGTTTTGCCTTAGAGAGCTCGTCTTCTCTTGCATACGGGAGTGCTTTCGTCATCAAGAGAGCCCAAAATCTGCTAGAAGAGTGAGATGCGAGTATTACAATAAACAAGATCTCGATACTGAAATCACTCATAGATCTATAACAAGTAAATTTTAATAGAAGAACTAAAATGATCCCGATCGTTCCGAAGGCTCCGATCCTGCTATCTTTCATTATATCAAGGATCTTTAATTTGGTCCAACCTCCACCGAATCCGTCGCAAACATCCGTGAATCCGTCTTCGTGAAAGGCACCCGTGATCAAAACGGATGCGGCCATGGAAAGTACAACACTAACGTCCCAAGGTAGGGAAAGATTCGCGATCCAAAGAACCAGACCCGATAGGAATGCGACGATCCATCCTACTAAAGGAAAATAACGAGAAGAAGAGCTAAGATATTCTTCCGAATGTTCCACCCAAGCGGGAACGATAATACGAGTGTTGTATCGTACCGAAGTAAGAAAAATGATCAGCTCTTTTCGAATGAATCCTAGCATGCAGATCCGAGATTAAACTTCCCGAATAGAATAGCAGCGAGAATTTACTCTCGCCTTACTCCTTTTTCTCGGACACTCCGGCAGACTCGAAACTTGCCATCTCTCTTAGGAAAGCTAGGGCAGATTCTAGGATCGGATATGCCAGTGCACAGCCTGTACCTTCTCCCAAACGAAGACCCAGATCCAAGATCGGATCCGCATCGAAGAAATCCAAGATAAGCTTATGGCCTTGCTCGGAAGATCTATGAGCGAAGATAGCGTTTCGAGCGATCTTAGGTTCTATCCTAAACGCGGTTAAGAAGGCGGAGCTCGCGATAAAACCGTCTACTATGATTAAGCGGTTCTCTTTGAAAGATGAAAGCATGGCACCGCAGATCATAGCGATCTCGAATCCTCCGAATTTAGAAAGGACTTCGATCGGATCCTTTGCATTGACCGGATGTTTTTCCCTACATTGGGTCAGGATCTGCTTCTTGCGAGAGAGAGCTTGGTCGTCAAGACCAGTTCCTCTTCCCGTCATTTCTTCCGCGCTACGATCCAGGAATACGGAAGCGAGTAAGGACGCACTAGAAGTGTTTCCGATCCCCATTTCCCCAAAACCGATTACATTACAAGAAGAAGGAACCTTGGTCTTGGCAATCTCTCCTCCGATACGGATGGCTTCTTCGCATTCTTCTCTTGTCATTGCGGGTTCATTTAGAATATTACGAGTTCCTGATGCGATCTTTGCGGAAATAAAATTCGGATGTGCCTGTTCGAAATTTCCTGCGACTCCGGCATCTACCACAAGTAGGCTGATATCATGTTGTTTACAGAAGACATTGATCGCTGCGCCTCCGTTCAGGAAGTTCAATACCATTTGGTAAGTAACTTCTTTTGGGAAAGCGGAAACTCCCGAATCAGCCAGACCGTGATCTCCTGCAAACACAAGCAGATGAGGGTCGGTTAAAACAGGATGAACGGTATTCTGAATGGTTCCGATCTGATACGCGAGGTTTTCCAGCCTACCTAGAGCTCCTAGTGGCTTGGTCTTAGTATCGATCTTATGGCGTAATGTTTTGTCTAAATCCAATTGATGAACTTCTTTAGGTCTGATCACAGTTTTTCACATATAATAAATTTTTAATTAAGGACTAACCGATTTTGCGGCGACTCCGTCGATATCTGGATTGGCATGAGCGCTGTCTATAGGCAAAGAGCTGAGAATGGTTTTGGCAGCGGAGATCTTTATGTAAGTAAATCCATTTGTTTGAATATTACTCTTTAAGGTGCTATCGCAACCGCTTCCACTGTCACCAAAGTTAGCGTCAGATAGGTCGAAACCATCCCCGCCGCCACCTCCGTTCACTATATCCGTGTCGAATACCTCAGCAACCGTCATCGGATTCGAATCTTGGTTATAAGCTACAGGAGTAATTCCCGCAAAACGATTCCAGTATGTAGGGTTATTCGAGAATGTATAGGGATCGGAATTGGTATATGCCGGGTTCCAGCCACACCAATTCGTCTGATCATTCCCGACTTCAACGATCAACGGTTCTAGAAAAACCGCATTGAACGGATTGGAACTATTTTGGACTCCGACGAAGAATGGATTCTCGTATACGATGAAATCGATCCCAGTAGAAGGTTGCACCTTCCCTCCGGACCAACCCAGAATGATGGAGGCTCCGCTTCCGGTCGCAGCCAGAGTATAAACGTCCAAGGAGCCGTTGAATTCTCCCTGGCCTCGGACCCCATCCGCTGCACAGTTTGCGTTTTTATAACCGATACCGGTATTTCCGGGAGCAGAGATGAGTTGGTCCGCGACAAAAACACCTCTGCCTGTTTCAGGAACTAAGGAATCACAAGGACTAGAATAAGCAGGAGCGGATGAATTTCCAAGAAGTGCAAGCGCTGCAGCCTCATCTCCTCCTCCCGATCCTCCGCAATTGGAAAGGATCAAGCAGAGCGAAATGTAGAAGACCATAAATTTAAAAGTATTCATTTCATTGTCCTCACTAACACAAAATGGAGATCAGTTCTTCTGCAATCTGGTCCAGAAAGTCGGACTAAAGCCGCTATTCAATCCGCAACCAGCATTGATATTTGTAGGATCGGAATACGTATCAAGATCGTCCGCTTTAGCTGAAGCTAAGGTAGTTTGAGAAGAAACTCCGGAGAGGTCGGGGCAAAGATACAGATAACCGCCGTTATTCGTCCATCTGTACCAAGCAAAGTCTCCTTGGGAGTAACTCGAATCAGCTCTGAATTGAACATAGACAACTTGTTTAGCAACGTTGATCTCTTTGATGATCCCGTAGAGATAACTATTTCCATAAGTTGCATCGATAAATGTCTGCGCAACTAGTGTATTCGATATTGCTAATTCACCGGTGATTTGGGATCCATCTGCACTGTAAGAATCTCCAGGAAAATCGGGAGTTCCGTTATAAGCGGAATAATTACCTGCGATCGGATTCATCGTACTTAAAGCGACTAATCCTAGAACATTTTCGTCAGAATTGCCCGAGCTTGGTTCGAAACATCCAGTGTTAAAAAGAGAAATGGCGATCAGCACTAAGATCGTCGTGAACGAGTTGTTGATTTTTTTCATTTTATTCTCCTGATTTCGTCGGAATCTGGGAGAAAGAGAGCTTAGCAAAGAATGATACGTTATCCGACATAGCCACCTGAAGTGGTTTAGTCGATTCGTTCCTTAAACAAAAGATCTACTTTTCCGTTCGAGAGCCCCGACATCGCTTTCGGGGCCCCCTCGCAGAAGCGCGGATGCGCTGGTAGGCGAGATTTACGATACACCCCAACCTCGAGGTTTATTGTATCGCGGGGAAGATCTGGCTTATTCCATCCAAAGATGGACATCACAGTTGCGGGTCAGCGTGGGATTTACACCCAACTTCCTCCCTGAAAGCGTAGTACCAGGTTTTGTTTCGATACTTTCATTGGCAAGGCAAAAACCTGGACCGTTTTCTAAGAGAATGGTTTCCTAAAAAGTGAGAGAAAGATCTTTCTTTATGACCGAAAATAAGATCAGAGGATCCGTTTGAAGACTCTCTCGAGGACATGCGATGAAATTCAGTCGATCTACATTCTTAAAGGCCGGAGTCTTAACGGCAGCAGCACTACTAGGAACACGTAAAGGAGAGATCCGAGCACAAGGTACTAGCTCAGGAAAAAGAGTCATCATCTTAGGTGGCGGTCTTGCCGGATTATACTCTGCTTATCTATTAGGAAAGACCGGAAGCAAAGTCACTTTGATAGAAGCTACCGATAGAGTCGGAGGAAGGGTACGGTCCGTTACCGATCCTTCCGGGAACGTAGTGGACTTAGGCGGGGAATGGGTTTCTTCCGAGGACAAGACGGTGCGTAGTTTAGTAAGAGAGTTGGGATTGAAATTGCAATCTGCTCCTTTACAGCCGGATCTATTCTTAGGAACTTATAAGAAAGCAGGCGCTTGGGATATGAGTCCTGAGGCCCAAGATACCTTAAGCAAACTAGTAGCACAAAATTCTAAACTCAATACGACCCAACAACAAGAGTTGGATCGGATCAGCATTTATAATTATCTTCTATACCAAGGCATTTCTGCGGAGGATCTGGTATTATTAAACCATAAATTATCATTACATTATGGAGATGGTATTCGAGTTCTTTCTGCAGAGAAGGTGCTAGGAGATCTGGCACAATTCCCCAAACGCAATAGCCGCTTAGAAGGGGGGATGGAAAATTTAGCCAAGACTCTCGTGCTCAATATCGAGAATACAGAGTTCGTATTTTCCGATCCGGTTCTCTCCGTGGATCAGGATGCAAATGGGGTAACGGTGAGCACTGCCTCAGGAAGGAAATTCACCGGTTCCAATTGTATCTGCACGTTGCCTGTAAACCAGATCTCTAAAGTGAAATGGAATCCAGGTTTGGATAAGGAAAAGCTACTCGCCGCTCTTAGAGTAAGATACTCCCAGATATTCAAGACATTCTTAGTGCTCAAAGAGGCTCCTTGGGATTCTACTCCTTTCTCTGTTCATTCCGACGCTGCGGCTCAGTTCCTGTACGATGCCGGAACAAAATCCGACGGATCGGATAAGGTATTGGGGATTATTGCAAGTGGAGATAGATTTTCCGTATTCGATTCTGCCAACCAAGATCAGAAGGTCGAGTATATTCGATTAACCTTAAGTAGGCTGGGACTGAAGAACGATCTGCAGATCCAAAAAATATATTTTACCGAATCCAAAGGAGAATACGTTCCGAACGGGATTGCGATCTTTCCACCAGGAAGCTTCGGATCTGAAATTATATTGAGAAAGCCTTTCGATCGGATCCTCTTCGCAGGAGAGCATACCGGCGAGATTACGGGTACGATCGAAGCGGCTCTCAGCTCCGCGATCCGAGCGGTGAATTTGGTTTAATTGATGGAGAGCTTGCCTTTTATCGACTTTGCTATAAGATCTTAAAAGATAGAAAGGATGAGATAAATTCGTTTGGCGACAATGAAGGCACGAGTTTCTTAGTGATCCATCCTACTTCGAAAAACTAAATTTAAATAGAAACCCGGGAGTGCTCCCGGGTCCAGAAGGATCTTAGTCCTCGATCACACTCATTGCGTATTCGGAGATCGCATCCCTTCTTTGTTCTGCAAAGTCTTTGTGAAACCAAAGGTTTTGGATCTTAGAAGCCTCTTTCTTGTTCCCGATGGTGATCTTGGTCATACATTCATCCACCGCGAACTTCATTGCTTCCTTGCCTGTTTCTCCCAATCCCTTGTTCCGTTTTTTACGCAGGACCTGACCGCCTGATTTTTCCACTCTCTTGATCAAAGCATCGTAGTCTTTATCATCGATACAGAAGACAGTTTCCGACTTCTTTGCATCTCCCATTTTCACATCTACTTCGTAGAGAGGCGCGCTAGAAATATGGATCAGACCTAGTTCGAATAGTTCCGGCCAATACTCATAAAAGAAAGAAAGCATGAGTGAACGGATCGCGTATCCGTCAAAGTCCGCATCTGTAATGATACTTACTTTTTCGTAATTCAGCTCATCTATGGATTTTACTTTTTGGTCCAACGGAAGTCCGAGGATCGCAACTATGTTCTTTAACTCTTCGTTAGCGATTGCCTTTGCGAGAGAAACTCCCTTGCAGTTCATGGGCTTTCCTCTTAAAGGAAATAAGCCATGCAATTTCGGATTTCTAGCTGGGCGAAGACCTGCGATCGCCGAGTCTCCTTCCGCCACGAATAATACTCGACCCGGATCGTTTGGTTTTCCGGTAGGAGGCATGAGCTTAGGGATATTCATCTTGCTCGCCTTCTTCAATCCGCGTTGTGCGTCTTCGAAAGCCTTGAGCTGGGTTCTCTTTTCCATTTGGAGTTTTACTTCTTCCAAGAGGCCTGTTTTCTTGATGAATTTATCCAGATGCTTATCTACTGCGTTACGAATGTCTTCGTTCAAGTCGTTGATCAGATAGGATTTATCCTGGGACTTAAAGCGAGGGTTTAAGAGCCTCATGTTCACATACATGTGGAAACAGTTCCGGACGTCGTTACGAGTGCAGCTCGTCTTCAACTTCTTCTCGAGAGAAACGATCTGGCTTTTCTTACGGATCTCATCGCAAAGTCTGTTTTCCAAATACTCGATCGCGGAACCGCCTTGTGGAGCAAAGATAGAGTTCACCCAAGTCAGGTTCTTATTCTGTCCGATCACCAGATACGCTTCTAGGTGAAGTTGGGTTCCGGCAGCGGGAGCCTGATAATCCATTTTATAATAGGTCAGCTCGGAATGAGAGAAGATCTCTTCCAAACCTTTCTTGAACTTGTACTTATCCTTTTTTCCCTTATGAACGAATTGCACTTCGAGGCCAGGATTCGTCATAGCGATATCTTGCAGATATTGCTTCATGAGATCTACGTTAAAGGAAACGTCCAGATTATTGAAATACTTAGGACTTAACTCGAACTCCACGGAAGTTCCGTGATCTTCTTTTGTTCCTTTTTCGATCGCTTCGATCATATTCGTTTTTTTGCAAATAGGTTGGAGCTTATCGATCTGATCCTTGGTAAGAAGAGGACAATCCTCGAATTTTCCGTGCTCGTCGAAGTATAAGAAAACCCTTTCAGTATCTTCTTTAGAGAGCTTATAAGAACGTATTTGCTTCTTTGCGTCTTCGTGAAGAGAGAATAGCTTTTTGAAAGTAACTCCGTCGTTGGTAGTCTTTACCTTGAAATAGGAAGAAACCATTCTTACGAGAGAGATACCCACTCCGTTCTGTCCGGCGACATGGTCTTGTTTGACATGATCGTCGAAGTTCTCTCCATACATCAGGTGGAGATATACGCCTTCCGCATTTTTAGCGGGGATCCCGCGGCCGTTATCGGAAACAGTTACGGTTTTTTTGTCGGAAGAAAGCTGGATGATCAGCTTGGACATCTTATCCTTTTCAGGAATAGATTTGTCTTTTTGGTTCTTGCGGTATTCGTCGACCGCGTTCATGCAAGCCTCGTCCAAACACTTTAGCTTGGCAGGAACGTCTTCTAATTCCTCATGTACGATCTCGTACATTCCGTCTGTATTCTTGCGGAAAAAATGCTGCTCGAATGTGGATGCAGAATTTTGTCCCAACCACATTCCGGTCCTCATCCTTACGTGTTCTACGTTGGAGAGTTTCTTGAAGTTCCGTTCGCTAGCTGCTGCGGGCTTCTTTTCGGTTTTGGTTTTGGCAGTACTCATTCCTTATCCCATTTATCCTTGAGTTCGGTTAATTCCCCGATCATGAATTCGGTTAATTTTTTATCTTCTTTGACCAAGCCCTGGTATCTGGAAAGGGCAGTCTTAGCTTCTACGATGGCTTCTTCGCATTTGCGAACTTCTTCCAAGGTCATCCGATAGATGGGAATGGAAGCCAACCATTCATAATAGACGAATTTAGACTTTTGGAGCTTCTCTTCGAAATCCTTTTTGGATTTGATATCGATTACTTTCTCGTTCCATTTCTCTTTGATAAAACGGATCAATTCGGAGTTTCTTGCGATCTTCTCTTCTTCCAAACCCGCCAAACGCTTGAATCTGCGGATCAGGTGGGTCTTGCGGAAATCGCAGAATCTTTTGATGATCTCTTCCGGCCCGAAATTCTTCAAACGTCCGTCATACGTGATCACGTTATTTGCGAGAGTTTGGGTATCTTCTTTGGAGATTACCGCAGCGATTTCTTTCGCGCTCGGTTTTTCTCCCTTCTTATAATTCAATTCTATACGGAAGGTTTGGCTGGAATGATCCACATAGTCTTTCAGCCAAGAGTCTTTTCTTTCCAGAATATCATCCAGAAGATTGATCACCTTCTCCCTATTCCAGTTCATAGGAGCATCGGTAAGATAGAGGGTATCACCTTCCCAAGTAAAACCGAAGGTGGTAGTCATCGTGATATTCCCCGCCTCGGTCTTTGCCATCTTCACTTCGCCTTTATAGTCTTTGTACCAAGGTTTTAAAGGAAGAGGCTTCTTAGTCTTGAGATAGTTGACTTGAGAATTGATGATTGCGGAAAGTTTATGTCCGGGAATAAAACAACGGAAACCGGTTGCAATTCCCATAATATTGTTCAATAGAACGATAGGAACTTTTCCTACGAAGTGGATGGGTTCATCTTCCGTTTCGTCGTAGTTTTTAACGTAATCTATATCGGGTAAGCTTTCAAAGAATCCCAGATCCTTTACGAAGTCAGAAAGCTTTACCTCTGTGTATCGAGGAGAAGCGATGGCTCCCGGATCCAATACGTCTCCAAAAGTACCTTCTCCAGCGACTAAAGGATGATTATTCGCGAATGTAAAGTCCTGAGCCATCTGAGAAAGAGCGTCTTGGATGGAACGGTCCCCATGAGGGTGATATCCCATAGCGAGACCTGCGACTTTTACGGTCTTAGTGAATCTGTTTCTCGCGTCTGAATTCCACATTGCCCAAAGAATCCTTCTTTGAACAGGCTTCAGGCCGTCGATTTCGTGAGGAATTGCTCTAGAATCGCAGACGTAGCGGGAATATTTCCGCTGATCGTCGTTGACCTGATCCTCAAAAGCTATTTTTGGGAAGTTCTCTTTGCCTGATTTATTGGAATCTTTCATAGGACTTTTATTGCCAAAGGATTTTAGGACGGTTTTACTGTCAACCTTTTAAAATATCGCTCGAATCTGTACATTCTTTTTATAATGCGACAGACCGAATCACAGACTTTCTTACTTTCTCATTGGGAAACGCCGATAAGGAAAGAAAATTTCCCGGTTTTTCCTTGAAGATTCGGCCTAAAACCGAGAGTTTTTCAAGAAATCCCCTTTTCCGGCAGTATATCCTTGGAACTAAAGTCTCATTTTTATTTTTCCGTAAGCTCTTCGATCCGGATCTTACTCTGCCTTGTACTGTTGGAGTCCTGTACTCTTCTCTCCGGATTGGGAGGAAATAAACCCTTATCTCCTAAGGACCTGCCTAGCACTCGGATCTTCTGGAACCTAAGCTCTATTTCTCAGAACTCGGAATCCTATCGAAGCCAGCCGGGACATCTGCGTTATCTAGTAGTGCAAACCCTTCCCAATAAAGAAAAAGTTTGGAGTGGGGAAGTGGACCTCTGGGAAACTAAAGAAGAATTCCAAGGCTCTCTTCCCAAAGGGATGTATTTCCCTAAGCTGAGTTTCAAGGCTGCTGTTTATACGGGAGCAACTCGCTTGGAACAGGGAGATGCGGAAAATCCTAAGACAATTTTCTTTCTTCCTCAATCTGTCTCTTCATGGAATTGGGAAGGAGATTCGATGAGTCCTGGGATAGGTACTTCTTCTCCTAAATATTTTACGATCTCGGATTGGGGGATCGTGTTCGATTTTCTTCCGGAAGGGATCGCTTGGGTTGCTCGTGAATATCGTTCTCTCGGAAAGGATTTCACTTTGAATTGGGAGAATATTAGAAATCGAAGAAGTAGTCTTTCTACAGATTATACTCATCCTTTAGGAATGAGTTTCCCGTATGCGGACTACGACTATAGAAATCAGATCTTTCGTTATCTTCCCTTTACACAAGATGGATTGCCGGTTTGGATCTTCAAAGAAGAAGGGGGCGTACGTTGGGCTTGGGGCATTCTCCCCGAAGATCTACTCGTCTCTGAGAATCTATTGAATCGAAAAAGGACCGATAAGGAAGAATTGGTAAAGACCCATTTTTACGATGCAAACGGCAATAATCCGTTTACCGCAAGAGCCGATTTGAAGAACTATCCAATCATCCTCTTAAAAGATTACGACAATGCCAGAAAATAAGGAAGTTAGAACCAGGTTCGCACCTTCTCCTACGGGTTTCCTTCATGTGGGCGGTGCAAGGACCGCTCTTTTCAATTACTTATACGCAAAAGCCCAAGGCGGAAAGTTTTTATTAAGGATAGAAGATACGGATCAAACCAGATCTACCGAAGAATCCTTTAAGACCATCCTAGAATCCTTGAAATGGTTGGGGATAGAATGGGATGAGGGTCCAGGAGCCGGCGGTCCTCACGGTCCTTATATCCAATCCGAAAGGATCTCTATATATAAAGAATACACGGAAAAGCTGATCTCCGAAGGAAAAGCGTACCGTTGCTTTTGCACCCAAGAAGAATTAGAGGCTAAGAAGAAACAGGCCGAGGCTATGGGTGTGCCTTATGTGTACGACGGATTGCACGCGAATATGAGCGAGCAAGAAGTACAGGAGAAGCTGAACGCCGGAGTTCCGTATTCGGTTCGCTTTCGTACTCCATCCAAAACTCTTATCTTCGACGATATCATCCAAGGAAAAGTGAAATTTGAGACTAAGTTGATCGGTGATTTCATTATCGTGAAGTCGGACGGGTTTCCTTCCTATAATTATGCTGTGGTAGTGGACGACGGACTCATGAAGATCTCTCATGTGATCCGAGGTGTGGGACATCTTTCCAATACTCCTCGTCAAATCCTGATCTATGAGGCTTTAGGTTTTCCTGTTCCCGAGTTTGCTCACGCATCCGAGATCGTGGGAATGGACGGAAAGAAACTCTCCAAGCGTGCAGGTGCGACTTCTATCTTAGCCTTCCGTGATCTGGGATACTTGCCAGAAACATTCTTGAATTATATGGCTTTGCTTGGCTGGACCTCTCCCGACGGACAAGAGTTCTTACCGGGAGATATTCTAACAAAGACATTCGATGTACATCGTTGTTCCAAGTCTCCTTCTACTTTTGATGTATTCAAAAAACCTAAAGGAGAAGAAGAGGTCGCAACCAATTTCTCCAGCCTGGATCAGATCGCAGAAGCGATGAACCCTAAGTCCAAATTGAATTGGTTGTCCAACAAATTCATTCGCGAACTTCCGATAGAGAAGGTGACGGAAGCGTTAGCTCCCTTTATGGAGAATCGAAACGATATTCCTATAGAGTATAGAGATCCTAAGAGCCCTGAACTACAGTCTATCGTGGATAGCGTACGAGTGTATTTGGATAATCTCAGACAGGCTCCGGATTATATCGCTGAGTTCTTCGTCTCTGAACTCCAAGTAGAAGAAGGAGAAGCGAAAGAAATTCTTGGTCAGGAATCTTCTCCAAAAGTTGTAGAAACTTTTTATCAGCTACTACGGAATTCGGAACCGAAAACCGATGAGGATTATAAAGGTTTAATGGCCAAAGCAGGTGAGACTACCGGGCAGAAGGGAAAGACTCTTTTCATGCCGATACGAGTGTCTGCTACTGGTAAGGCTCATGGACTGGAGTTGCCGATCCTTTTCCCTCTCTTAGGGAAGGAAAAGCTACTCAAACGAATAGAGAAAACTTCAGTACAGGTAGGAATTTCCCTTTCATAGGGTTTTTTTGGGGGTTTTTTGTTGCAAAACCCCCCTTCCAGTCTGTATTACTAGTAGAGGGACAGTCCGACAGACATGAGGGATACCGCCGATTCACTTTTGGTTAGGCAACATTCGGGTTCGTACGTTATGTTCCTTCCTCCTGATCTGGCCAGCATCAGAGACTTCCGAAAAGCTCTTCGACAATCGCTGGAAGAGAATACTTTTCTTTCTAAGGATATCCAACAGATCGAATTGGCTGCCGACGAGGCCCTCACGAATTCCATTTCAGCAAATTGTAATTCTAGCTCCGAAGAAACCATTATCTGTAGATGGATCGTAAACGGATCCAAGTTCGTTCTATGGATCGTGGACTACGGCTCAGGGCTCAAGAAAGAGAAGATAGAAGCTCAGATGACTGAGGCGAAACCTTCTACTCTGCAAGAATTCTTGAAGAAGGTTAAGACCTACCAAGATGCGAAATGTGAACTTCTTCCTTTAAGAGGAACTCTTACGCAACATAGGAACTTGGGTAAGGGGCTACTTATCATGCAATCCCTAATGGACTCCGTTAAGATCATGTATCATTGCAAAGAAGGTAGGATTTCTTCCGATCCGAATGATTCTAGCATTCGAGGATCCATCATAGAACTCGCCTTCGATTCCAAAAAGCATCCAGTCTAATTTTCTTCTCTTGTGACTCTCAACGAATTTGCCGCTTTTCTGATCGGTTCCGGGAAACTGGAAGATAAACTCTATTCTCCTGAAAGAATGCCGGAAGATATCCTTTGGCCGAATTATATTCCTCCCGACAAACCGGAACGTTCTACAAAGATCTCTTTCTCGGATAAGAAATCCAAGATGCCTCGAGTAGAGCATCTGAACAACGAAGAGAATCGAGTACTCTCCCTGCATCAGTTTGCGAATCATGAACTCATGGCGGTGGAATTATTTGCCTGGGGAATTTTACGATTCCAAGACGCTCCTGCTTCCGTTCGAAAGAGCATGTACAAAACGATCTTAGAAGAGCAAAAGCATCTTCGCTTGTACTTGGATTCTATTCGTGCTTGGGGAATGGATCTAGGTGATCGTTCTTTGAATTATATTTTTTGGAAGCAGACTCCGAATATGCAGAGCTTGCATAAATTCTATGCGATCATGGCTCTTACCTTCGAAGGAGCGAATCTGGATTTCTCTCTTATCTACCAAAAGGCCTTCGAAAAATTCGAGGACTATAAGAGATCAGAGATCATGGAGATCGTTCATCAAGATGAGATCCGTCATGTAAAGAGAGGAGCTAAGGTAATCTTTTCGGAAGGAGTTTCCGGCGAGGATCAATGGGAAAGATACAGAGAATTATTGGTTCACCCATTCACTCCTAGACGGGCAAAGGGATTCTTCTATTTTCCGGAACTTAGGACCAAGGCAGGGCTTTCACAAGAATTTGCGGATCGATTGGGGATGTACCAAGACGATTACGAAAGTAGTACAAATGCCAGGATCGCTCAGTCAGTACTCGGCTTAGGAAGCGGATCATAGCCTGGAAATAGATAGACATGGACTTTTCTTAGAAAGAAGCTGTTATGTAAGAATATGTCCCGATCCTTATCTCTCTTAAAAGTATTTAGTTCCGTTCTATTTATAGGCCTTCTTGTCGCCTGCAATTCCAAGACCCCATCCGATTCTAAGATCATCTCCCTTACCGTTCCTAGCTCCGAAGAAAAAAGCCCGGACGTGGTCTTAAAGAAACTCGGGAACTTAGACGAGGATCCTGCCTTGGAATCCTTTGCGCTGGTCCGAAATGGGACTTCTGAGATACTTGCCGTTTTCAAGAAACAAAACGACGAATGGGTGCTCCAATCCAAGTTACAGTTCAATCTTCTGAATATTGGGCCGTTTCACTATGATAATAAATCCTCTTCTTGGAAACCGGGAGATGATGAGAAGTCCGAAAAGGCGGGCTACGTAGTTAAAAGAATTCTAATGGAAGAACTGCCTGGGGATTCCTTTAATAGTTTATTCTTAGAAGTGTTGAGCGAAGAGCCTCCGATCGGTCTTTTCTCCGTTCCTTATGTGTTGCGAAAAGGGGAGAAGATACTGAACGGTCTTGCAGTATTAAAGGATCATCAGTTCCTTCCTAAATCCAAGCGAATCGATTTCTCTTATAATAAAGAAGAGAAGAATCTCACGATCTTTCCGAACAATCGGACCTACGCACAGAATTTTAATTTTAACGGCTGGGAATTGGTTCCTGATGTCCCGAATGTTGCTGCTCCCGGATTGATGACAGTCGAGGCTCCTTCTTCGTGGTCCAAAGGTAAACAAGAAGAAGTTGTGATCTGGTTTAAGAATCGAGGCTCCTTTTCTGGAACAACGTATATCAGTCTTTCTTTTCCTCTGGGAGGAAAACTAGAGATCGACTCTGGCAAAGAAGGACTGAAGGCATATCCAGCCGGATCTTCTATCTTCTCTTCTAACCAAAAATATATCAATTCGACAGTGCCTTTATTAGAGATTACGAAGGAAGGCTGGGCTAGAAATCATAAGTACGGAGTAAAATTCAAATATACTCCAGATACGGACGAGGTCCCTTATATTCTAGTGAGATCCACTTCCAAATCCTATCGGGACAAGGTAAATCTCCCTACGGATTTCAGTTCCGTAAAGACTGAAGTAGACCAGCAAGGCTTTCGTAGTTATCCTCTTTCTCTCGTTAGTAGAGGGAAATCCAAACAATAGATCGGGTTATCGTGAGCAGTTTCGAAGAACATAAACTCAAGCAAGCTAAGATAGAAGTGGTCCGCGCTCAGGTGGAAAGATTCCGCAAATTCTATGCGGATTATTTTCATCTAGAAGAAACGATTTCTATGGTAGAGTATTTCTTCGAGACGATCTACAATTTGGACGGAAAGGATGCTTGGATGCATCTAGCAATGGACACGTACCAAAGAGTAAAGGGAATGATGAAGGAAACATCCCGGGCTAATTTGGAAACTCTGATCGAATTGAACAATCTTACGGACCAACTGGACGGAGAGATGGCAAGGCTTTTAATCCTCAGGGGTTGGGACGGTCATAAACTCAGCCGAGAGGAATACGATCAGCTATATTTGGCTTACGGTCATCAGGAAGAAAGAGAAAAGCAACTCGAGATCGTTCTTCATAATCTTCGGACTTTTTACGAGCTAGCGCATAAGCCCATTGCCGCATACTTAATTCGACCGGCCAGGTTCATGGCATCCATATTAGGAGTTTCCCTTCTATTCGAATCAGTAGAAAAGGCGTATAACGCAGTCCTGCCAGTTTCGCCTGAGATCTTCGTTTCCTTTATCGAGCAGGTGGAACAAAGAGAATGGGAATATTTACGTGCCTCCTTTCCTGAAGAAACTTCTACCACGGAGTCTGAGTGGTGAACGGTAGATCCCGCTTCTCCAGATACAAGAAGAAAGAAGGCTCGGGAGAAGAGAACCGAGATCGTTGGCTTTTGACTTACGCCGACATGATCACCCTTCTTCTTGGACTTTTTATCATTTTATATTCTATTTCCCAAGTAGACCAAAACAAACTCAAGCAAGTAGCCGACCTGGTTCGAGGCGGATTCGGTCTAGGCGAATCCTTCTTTGAGGGATCGAATATCAGTATCGAAGATGATCCGTTACTCCAACCTAGGACTCAATTGTACCGATTCTGGGAAAGGATCTCTTATGCATTGAAGAAGATGAAAGAGAAGACCAAACTCTTTATCGGTATGAACGAGGCGGAGGAGATACGCATTCAGATCTTTGCTCCTTCTTTAGGAGAAGGTGAATTTAAACCGGACGAGGACACCGATTTTACATTTAAGAAAATTGCGGAAGTCGCTCAAGGAATGGATGTGGACATCACTCTTAGGGTCCAAGTACCTTATGCGGAACAAGCAGGCCAAGGTTTCCGAAATATCTGGGAATACAACGCGCATCGCGCGAGCTTGGTTGCGGAAACCCTTTCGGAAAAATACGGGATCCCCAAGGACAGAGTTTCGGTCCAAGCTTACAGTGGATTCCGAAAGATAGGACCGGAAGAAGGTCCTAGTCCAGAAGTTAAGGCTTCTCAAGAAAGAATTGAAATCATCATACGCAAGCGAGGAAAAGAAGAATAGAATGATCTCCGTACATAAAAAAAGAACGGTACTGCTCAGCCTGATCCTCGTATTATTCGCGGCGTCCTTCACTTTAGATTGTGCAAAGAAAAAGAAGCCCTCTCCGGCTGCTGAAGCGATATGGAAAATGGATAGAGCCGGGGTTCCAGATTCCAGCGGACTTGCCTGGGTATCCAGATATTGCGAAAAGATCAGAGACTGCGCTCAGGACGATCTGAAGAACTTAAACGCGGATGCCGCCGCTATTCTGGAAAAAAGACTAAGAAAGGATTTTTGCCTAGAAAGGTTTAAGGAGACGAAAGTATACGCGTACCCTTCTCAAGATCCTAGAATCACTTTGGAAAGGACCATTTCCTGTTTCAAGACTGCAACGGAAGCGCAATGTTCTTCGATCAAAAAGGGAGTCGCAAATTTATCCGAAGATTGTAAATGGCTGGACCAAATACAAAACTCTAACGGATAAACATAGATTAAAAGTCTCGGCCATGCAAAAGGCCGGATCTAAGGGCCTTAGCCCATTCCGAGGAAACTAGAAATCGAAATGTCTGGAGGGCAGACCCTTGCTCAGAGGAATCAAACGACTCAACCGTTATGAAAAGCGATTGCTCAGGATCGGAAAATTAGGCGGTAAGCTAGTCAAGATCCAACAAGCCGGATTTTCTCGGAGAACTAAAGAAGGTTTTCGTTTTCCAATCTATAGTTTAGAGATCGGTACTAAGGAAGGTCTGGCAAATCATCCGATCGGGATCACCGCCGGAGTTCACGGGCTCGAGACCATCGGGATACAGATCCTGATCGACTTCCTAGAATATATTATCAATCCGAAATCCACCGGCTACTTGCCTGAATTGAAAAAGGGAAAACTAGGACTCGTAGTGATCCCGATCGTGAATCCGGGAGGAGTTGCCGCCAAGACAAGATCGAATCCTGCCGGTGTGGATCTAATGAGGAATTCAGGAATAGATGCGGAAAAGCCTCTTCCTTTTTTTGGAGGCCAGAAATTCTCCAATAAACTTCCTTATTTCAGAGGACATGGATTAGAGCCTGAGTCCCGTACATTAGCAAGGACCATTTTCGAAAAATTCTTCAAGATACAAGATGCGGTATTGCCCGTTCTAGATCTGCACTCCGGCTTCGGAACTGTGGACAATGTATGGTGGCCTTATGCTTATACTCATAAGCCATGTCCAGATACTGGTGTTTATGAAAAGATCTCTTCTTACTTTAAGGAACATTGCGGTCATATCAATTTTGCTTACGGGCCGCAAAGTGCAAGTTATACGACTCACGGGGATCTTTGGGATAAGTTCTATGATCACTATCAGGATCTATATTCTGAGCAAGCGGATTGGGGCTCTAAATTTCTTCCTTTGACTTTAGAGGTAGGTACTTGGTCCGATATCAAAGAAGAGCCTATGAAATTATTCTCTAAGAAAGGGATCTTTCGTCCGGCAGAGCATAATAAAAATGAAATACTGACTCGTTACAGAGGCTTCTTGAGGGACTTCGTAAGACTGGGTTTGACGAAACCCTCGGATTGGATTTAATCATCTCTTTGCGAACAACAGAGATCCTATAAGCAGTTTATTTAGACGGAACCTAGGTTTTCCAGGATTTCAGAAGGAGCCTCGTACACTCCTTGGCTCTGATAGATCCACGCTAGTCGATCTAGTTTCTTGAGATCTTCTAAGACCTTGGAATGTTCTAGAGAAGGATTCTTTCTTTTCAAATTCTTCAATTCCATGAAGAATTTTCCGTTCTCTTTATTTTGGTGAAGTAAATGCTTAGAGATCCCGATGCAAGGACAAGCGGTCTTTTGATCGATCCACAATCCACACTCTTTAGAAAGAAAATCGGAGAGTTTTTTCTTGGAACGAGAAAGCTTTTGTCTGAAATTCTCGGGAGTGATCCCTACTACCTCGGCACCTTCTTCGCTTGCCATACCGTAAACGGTAGAAAGTACGTATACGAGTCGATCTACCGAATTCAATTTTAATAAAACTGCATGAACGCAACCAAAGCGGATCTCTTCTTCTAAGATCTTTTCTTCGATCTGCTCCTCGATAGTTTCAGTGTTAGCCCTTAAGCCTATGCTATCCCTCATTCGACTTAGATATACGATATTCTTGGGTCGTCTTAGAGAAAGGAGATGATGGCTCGCTATCGAATAAACCCATGTAGTAAACTTACTTTCGAAACGAAAGCCAGAGAGTTTATTGGAGATCTTTAAAAGGATCTCTTGGGTGGCATCTTCTGCTTCGTGTGGATCCCAAAGCATTCTAAGAGAAAGATTGAAGATATAATCCTGGATCCTTTCCAGAAGATCTTCCATCGCTCTTGGTTTTCCCTCTAGAGCAAAATGGATCGTATCCGTGAATTCATCTTTGATCGATACGGTTCTTTCCATTCTTAAGATCCTTATTGTTTGTCCTTCCGTATAATAGGATCGTTTTGGAAGGTTCAGTGTGACAAGGTAAGACAAATTCTTTGGAAAAAAGTAAAAAGCAAGCTCGAAATTCGGAAAGAATCGGTTAAAATAAGAACGAATACGTTTAATAACGTAAGAATAAAAAAAAGCCCGCTATGCAGCGGGCTTTGAAATGATTCGGACAAGCGGATAAACTCGTCCGAGGCAAGGCGAATAGTGAACGTCTCAAAGACGTTTTCAAGGTTTCGAAAGATCGCTTACTGGATGTGAATCAAGTAATAGATCGAAAACCTTAGTTACGAATATATCATACACGAAAAAAAGTCGAAGGTCGTTCGGGATTATAGACATGAACGTTTTTTGTTTGCTTCGTATCGATTCACGAAAAATTGTTTTTTAACCGCATGGCTCGGGGCTGTTTATATATTCTAATTTTTTTATCAGGAGTTCTCTCCCTTACAGGAAAAGAATCTTCATTCAGTTTAGGCCTGAACGAGCATACCAAAAACATTACGCCAGAGTTATTTGTTTGGGAGAAGCAAGACACGAATCAATTTCCGCCTTCAGTTTCTTCTTCCAAAGGTTGGAAGAAGCTGGGTTTAAACGCCTTAAATTTCAATTTTTCCAAAAGAGCATATTGGATAAAATTCAGAATTAAATTTCGTCCCGAAATTCGGGAAAATATTTATTTCGTACTTCGTTGGAAGGCGCATGATTTAGCGGAGTTGTATACCCCAAATGGGATAGCTCCTATCCAAAGAGTGGGCGATTCATTATCAAAATCTAATTGGCCAGTGAAGACCGTTCTCTATCCCACCTTTCTATTGCAAGGAGATCCGGGAGAAGAAAAGGAATACTTAGTTCGATTGAAGTCGGAATCCATCATGTCCTTTCCCATTGAGATCATGGATGAGGCAGGTGTGAGGTCCAACCTTGCGATTGAGACTGGGCTCTTTTCCTTATCCGCTTGTTTGTATGGGTTGCTGATCTTTGTGGCTTTGCTCTATTACAGAGCAACCGGTTACGGAGAGTTTCTGTTGTATACAGGGTATGCATTCTGTATGGGGGCTTCCTACGACGTAAATTATGGAAATGCGATAGAGATATTTTGGGAAGATAGTCCTCTTTCGGCAGAAAAGATAAATTACTTTTTCTTTAATTTGGGTGGCGCCTTCGGATTCCTGTTCATCAGGAGGTTTTTGGATACGAAGACATTTCTTCCTTGGGTGGATCGGTTGCTTTTCCTGTTTTCCGTGATCTTAGTGATTACGCTTCCGTTGATATTCACTATGCAGACAATTGCATATTTGACCACGACAAACGAGATCATTTATGCGGTCTCTATCCCGATGATCCTGATCTCAGGTATTTATCTGAGAGGGAGGGGAAATCGAAAGCTGAACCTGTTCTTGGTATCCTGGGGTTTATATATGACTCTAGGATATATTAGTATTTTCTACTATATGGGGTATTTGGAATATGGGTTCTTTACCGTGTATTCGGTGCCTCTTTTCTTTCCCGCAGATCTACTGATCCTTCTGTATAATATCGTACAAAAATATTCTCGGAACATTGAGGAGAAGAACAGCCTTTTGGAAGCTCTAAGCGAGTTCATCAATAAGCCTAGATATGTACGCTCTAAGATCTCCGGTTTGGATGTGGATGAATCCCTAAGCGCCTTGGAAGCGTTAATGAACGAAGAAAAACCTTTCTTACAGGAAGAGATTACCATCCAGCTTGTGGCAAACAAGATAGGTCTGAGCACTCACCAACTTTCGGAACTTTTGAATTCTAGACTCGGAATGGGGTTCGCCGCTTATATCAATTCTAAGAGAATAGAAGAAGCGAAACGTCTTTTACATACTGGAGAAGATAATATCTTGAATATCGCCTTCACAGTTGGGTTCGGTTCTAAAACCTCTTTCAATGTGGAATTCAAAAAGTCCACAGGACTTACTCCAAAGCAATACAAGAGCACTATGCAGAAATTGATCTGATCTATCGATCCTAAAGTCCAGGTCCTGAAAGATAGATGAGATTTACGCTAGGGATTGCGGGAATAAAGAGCTTATTTATACCGATTCGCAAAACGGATCAGTCGGTTTAAGCCTTCTTCTAATACATCGTTTTCTAGGATCAAACTAAGAACGAGGAAACCGGAGCCTTCTGTAAAGCCAAACATGGGACCGGAATGGATGAGAACTTTTTCTTCTTTTAGAAGTTGTAAACAGAACTCTTCCTCTTCTTTCCAGAGGTCCGATCGTAAGATAGAATACCAACCACCTTGCGGGTTTTGGATCCGGATCTTAGGAAGATCTTTTTGGGATCCGGGTACTCCAGCGACCTCTGTTTCTCTCATTCCGTTTATTTGTGATTCTATAATTTGCAGGTTTCTTTGGATCCTTCTCTGGACCTGACCTTGGATCATCTTTCTCCATTGAAATAATTCAGGAAGAGCTAGTTGGATCGGAGTTCCTACGGAGAGATAGGTATCTGCGATGATCTCTAATCTTTCTTTGCATTCGGATTTCCAATCGGCTTGCCCGGATACATGGATCCAAGAGAGTTTCATTTGAGGAAGGGCAAGTATCTTAGAGATCCCATTTACAGTAAAGATCGGAACATCGGAATGACTAGGATCGATCCGTGGCAAAGAAGGATCCTCAACGTAATCGATGAATACCTCGTCGATCACGATCGCAAACTTCTTCTTTTTTGCTAGAGCTTTGAGTTTTTCGAATTCTTCCGGGCTAAGAATATTTCCTGTCGGATTATTCGGAGAGACTACGAATACGATCTTTGTCTTGGAGGTAATCTTGGATTCCAGGTCGGAGAAGTTGATTTTCCAATCGGAACCTTCTTCCAATTGGTAAGAATCGAAATCGACTGAGTCCATCATTGAAACGAATTCGAATAATGGATATCCGGGACTGGGGATGAGCAACTGGTCTCCCGGATCACAAAGCAATTTGATCAAATATGAATACGCTTCCGAAGAAGAAGAAACTAAGAACAGATCCTCGGCCAAAAGATCCAATCCCCTCTCTCTATAGTAGAGAGAAACCGTTTCTCTTGCGGAAAGGATCCCTTTCGGATTAGGATCGTATTCTATTCCCCCGGGCTTGCTTAAGGAATGTAGGATTGCCTCGGAAGGGTAGACCAATCTTGCCTTTGTCGGGTTGGAGAGAGTCAGATCGATCCAATTCTCTTCCTTCTCTTTGTATTGCTTTACTAGAAAATAGAGTTCGTTCTCTCCGGAGTGAAATTCGAATCTTTGGCTAAAGAGGGGAAATTCTTCCGGACCTATCATATTTTCTTAATGAACTAGTCGATTCCAAATATAAAGGAGAAGGGAAAGTCCCACGCTGATCAGTATGGAAGTAGCGAATGGAAAATAGAACCTGAAGTTTTCCTTTTCGATCTTGAAATCTCCGGGTAAATTTCCGAGAGAAGAGATAAACGGGATCTTGGAGCCGAATACGAAAAAGACTCCAAGCAATAAGAAGAGGGCGCCGATCCAGAGGAATGTTTTGCCAAGCGGTTCCATTGCACGCTCCTAGGGGAAGCAGTGGCGGAGAGGGGGGGATTCGAACCCCCGGTAGGTGTTACCCTACGCTTGCTTTCCAAGCAAGTACCATAAACCGCTCGGACACCTCTCCGGTTCTGGTTGCGATTACGATGATTTTCCAAAGACCTGTTCGGTCAAGGAGATTCGATCTAAAAGCTTCGAACGATATTAGGCTTTCTTTTCCGAGATGAACTGAGCCGCCCGTTTCGAGAATGCCATGATCGTATAGCTTGGATCCACAGAAACCGCCGTTGGAAAAACGCTGGAATCGCTTACGAATAGGTTCGAGATCCCATGCACCTTATGTTTCCAATCCACGACTGAATTCTTGGGATCCAGTCCCATTCTACAACCTCCTGCAGGATGAGGAGCTGCCATTGCCATAGAAGCGGGACTCAAAGGAAGCGAGTCTACTGCGGAAATTTCTTGTACCTTATTCAATGTGGTCCGTTTCAAGTCGGGAAGGATGACCTTCTCCGCTCCGGCTTGGAAATTCAGGAGCACTTGTTTGCGAATGCAATCTTTTAGGATCTCTTTAGTAAGCGGTCCGAACTCGTATTGGACCTCTCTTTTTCCTCCGGACTTGATCTCTATTCTTCCGAGTTCCGAATCGGGATCGTCTATCCAGCCAATGGTCCCGCCTAGACGTGGGAGTTCCTTCATAACATCGAAATGTTCCTTTCCGAAACCTGGCACAAGAGCGCCTATCGCTCCTGGTTGGAGTTGATTGGCCATCAAAAGATAACCGCCTTCCTTGTAGGTTCCTGCATTGAAGCGCGCTAATCGGAATTCTTCTACTCCGTATGCGGAGGGAATATTTCTCCATTGTATGATCGGTTCCTTGTACAATGCGTGAACGAAAGGAGAAGGGTTGATCGCCAGGAATTCCCCTAATGCAGGTAACTTTTTCTTGAACCCATTGCGAAGAAGGAAGGTAGAGCTTCCGAATCCTCCTGCTGCGACTACGACTATATCCGCCTTAAAGTTCAGGCGAACTTCCGATTCTTTTTGAGAAGGTCGATCGATCACTGCAGCTAGGAGTCCCACTACTCGATCGCCTTCCATCTCTAGTTCGAGTGCTTTGGTATCCGCATAAAGATCCGCTCCTAATGCGATCGCCAGGGGAATATGAGTGATCAGTTGGCTTTGTTTGGCTCCGAACATACAACCCTGCATACAATGTCCGGACTTCTGGCAATTCTTTCTAGCCTGCGGGACCGGACTTCCTTCCCATCCCAATTCCTTGGAAGCCTTTCGGACCAATTGGCTCATCCGATTGAAGTTCTCTTCCTTAGCTGGATGGACATTCAGTGTTTCGTCTAACTCTTTCCAAAAAGGTTCTAGATCCTCCGGGCCATGGCCTTGGACCCCGAATTTATCCTTCCATAATTCCAATCTGTCTTTAGGCGTTCGATAGCTGTCCGCCCAATAATGCACAGAGGCTCCGCCCACATTCTTTCCATAGACGATATTGATCGTACCATCTGCGGTGGTGCCCATATTCCTCTCTGCGGAAACCTTCCCCGCCATATTTAATTCATGGTTATCAAAGGTTCCCGTATGATAATAACCGCCTTCCTCGATAAGAGTTACCTTCTTGCCTGCCTTTGCAAGTTCGTACGCTATAGTAGCTCCTCCGCATCCGGTTCCGATCACAAGGACTTCAGTGCGGATCTCCTTGGATTCTCCTAGGTTCTTCCATTCGAAGATCTTACCCGACATCGGAGCCTCCTATTAGTTTATTATAATATATTCTGGACTCACTCAGTTTTTCCGGAGGATTGCCGAACGGGCCATCGTAAGAGATCATCTTAAAAGTGGATTCATGCCCATAGTACATCAAAAAGATAGGCATTCTTAAATTGGACCATACCGCTCGTATCAGATCCGAATCGGAGTCGTTCAATTCCGAAAGGAATTTCCTACGCGACTCTAGGGACATTCTGGAGAAGCGGGAAAATTTCCAATGGAAGAAGGGAAGATATTCCATGACCAGTACCAAGGTCTTGAAGTCCTCGCTTAAGAAAGGATCCACGAAGAAGAATTCTTCATCCAATCTTTCCAAGACTTTTGCGTCCTTATAAGTGGGAACGTTTGGACCTTCCGGCAGGATTGCCTCGGATAATGCTCCAAGAGTCTCTAATTCAGATCCGGAGAAGAAGAGGGACTTAGGAAGGGTCCGACCTGATCGGTTTAGGATACAAATGGAACTTCCTAAGACCAAGGCACCTGTTCCGGCGATTCCCAGTCTCAGAAAAGTTTTGCGTGAGAAGCGAGGGGCTGAATTTGCCATGGCAGTGTTTTTGCCTAGATCCTAGGCACTGTCAATCCTTACATACTTCGCTTATACGGAAAACCAACTTGACGTTCCAACTGTTCGATAATCCCTGGTATCCATATGGCAGATAAGAACGACAAGGTTCCGGAAAACGTACCGGGAAAATATTATATCGATAATAGCTGCGTTCCTTGTAACGATTGCTTGGAAGAGGCTCCTACGCTTCTGAAATATACCGACGACGAGTCCAAGGTTTACTTTCATAAACAACCTGCTTCCCCTGAAGAAGTGATAGCAGCTCGTAAGGCCAAGGAAATCTGTCCGGTAGAAGCAATAGGCGACGACGGAGAGTAATATTCTCCTTTCTTTCGGTCGTAAATCCGGCCGAAAGATCCTTCCCGGATCTTTTTTCTATTATATTTCCTTAATAGAAGAGTCTTTGCGACAGAGTCCTTCCTTTCTTAGATCTTTCTCTTTTCTCGATCCTTTCTCCGCTTTTATACGTTTCAAGATCCTATCATAAAAAAGAGATCCTAGATTTCTTGGGTCCGATCCATGTCAGGGATATATCTGAAATGGCTTTGATCGGAACCAAACATTGAAAGAACTAGACTGTTCTATCTAGTTTTCCTATCCTTCTTTCAAATGAGTCGGATTGAGGGTTTTTTTCTGTCTTTTTGGAGGATTCCAAACTTTTCATCTTTTCCAGTTCACAATGTACTCGTCTAAATCGTCTTTTTATGTATTAGTACTGGAATTCGACTTTGCGACTTATGGATCAGATTCCGCAACAAGAAGAAATCCGTCTCAGCTCAGGCACGGACCTGTACAAAATACTAGTAGAAAAGAGTCGGGAGTTAATCTGCCTTCATGATAAGGAAGGAATCTATCTTTATATTAATCCGGCGCTAGAAGAGCTTACTGGATTCAAGCCCGAAGAATTGTTGGGTCGTAGTCCGTACGAATTCATCCATCCTGAGGATAGAGAAAGGATCCGACTGGAGTCTCATGAACCTGCTAAGTCAGGTCAACCTACGATAGCAACTCAGTACCGTTTCTTGAAGAAGGACGGAAATTATGTGTGGTTCCAAACCCTTACTCAACCAGTAGAGAACGAAAAGGGAGAGATTGCTTATCTTAATACTGCGTCTAGGGATGTTACTTCTCAAGTGCAACTAACGGAGAACCTCCAACAGGAGAAGAAGTTTTCTTCTCTCATGGCGGAACTTGCAAAGGTGGGCGCTTGGGAATCGAATGTCGAGGATGGGACCATTTATTGGTCTTCGGAGATCTATAGGATCTTGGAAAGAGATCCTAGTCTTGGGATAGATAGAGAAACTGTTTATCAAAAATACAGTTATCCGGAAGATAGAGAGCGCTTACGAGAACAGAATCTACGCTGCTACCAACAGGGAGAATCTTATTCTGTAGAACATAGAATGCTTACGGAATCGGGAAGAGTGATCTGGGTCCGTACCCAAGGAAAACCTACGTACTCAGGTGGACGGATTGTGGGTGTCTACGGGGCTATGCAGGATATCACTCTTTCTAAATTGGTAGAAGAAGAGATCCGCCTCAGCGAGAAAAAATTTTCAGAAGCGTTCCATAGCTCAGGGAATGGGATCATTCTCTTGGACAAGACAGGCTATTTCCTAGAGGTCAATCAATCCTTTGCAAAAATGTTGGGTTATCAACCTGAAGAACTTTTGTTCAAGGGCTTTCAGGACGTTACGTATCACGAAGACATCCATATAGGCGCTACCGCATTTCAGAAGATGATTGCCGGAGAAAAGGATTCGGCACAATTCGCAAAACGATATGTGCATAAGAAAGGACATATCGTCTGGGTATTCATTACCGGGGTTGCCGTGAGAAAGGACTCCGGCGAACTGATGTTTATCGTTTCTCAGATCCAAGACATATCTCGTAAGCGAATTCTGGAAAACATTCTCAGGGAAAAGAATGCCCGTCTTAGATCCATAGGAAATCATTTAAAAGAAAGGATCTCCCAACTAGAAGAATTCAATCAGATCGTTTCTCATAATATGCGATCTCCGATCGGAAATATTGGCACGCTCGTTAAGTTCTTGGAAGAGTCCCAAACGGAAGAAGAAAAACTCGAGTACATGGAATATCTCAAGAAGACTTCCGATCAACTCTTGAACACATTGAATGAGATCGTTGAGGTGATCAAGATCCGTCAAAGCCCGAAAATAACCTCCGAGGAGCTGCTCTTCGATTCCGTATTTTCGAGAGTAAGGTCCATGTTTTTTGGACAGATCGTGGAATGTGGGGCGGAAGTGGTCTCTGATTTTTCCGAATCACCTTCTATCGTTTATCCTCCGGTATACCTGGAGAGCATTTTCTTGAACATGCTTTCAAATTCTTTAAAATATAGATCCGATACGGAAAGTCCTAAGATCCGTTTCAGGACATATTGGTTGAACGGAAATCATATTTTAGAAGTTGAGGACAACGGATTAGGAATTGACTTAAAGAAACATGGGGATCAGATATTTAAATTGCATAAGAGATTTCACCGTAACACGGACGGTAGAGGGGTCGGTCTGTTCATGACAAAGAACCAGATCGAATCCTTGGGCGGGGAGATCCAGGTGGAAAGTGTTCCTGGAAAGGGCACCAAGTTTACGATCCATTTATCGAGAGCGAATGAATTTACTATCTAAAAAACAGAAACTTTTGCTTGTGGATGACGATGCAATCTTCGTTGAGATTGCCAAAAGAACGATAGAGAAAACCGGTGCAGTCGAGAGCCTGAAAGTATTCCCGGACGGAGAGGGAGCGATCACTTTCTTAAAGGAACATAAGAGCGAGCCCGATCTTATCCCTGATTTTATTTTCCTGGATATCAATATGCCTTTCATGGACGGTTGGCAATTCCTGGATGAATATGCGAACTTTGTGAATTCGCTGACCAAAAAGCCTGTGATCTATATGGTGAGTTCTTCTGTGGACGATTCGGATCTGCGTAGAGCCAAAGAGATCCCTCTCGTTACGGATTATATCATTAAGCCTGTCTCTTTGGATTCGTTTAAGAAAATCCTAAATCACGAAGCTATCTAATTATTCTCCGCCACCCAAAGAAAAGGCTCTCTTGCCTTCGAACTTGTACAGATTTTCCGTTTGCACACTGTCTAACCCAGCCTCCGCGACTCTCAATAAAAGTTTAGCCACTTGTTCTGCTTGGATAGGGGCGTAATTATTTCCTACATCCCCGTCTACTGTGTTCGAGCTTACAAACCTGCATCTCCAATGATCTGTTAGGAAGGTTTCAGGCGCTCCGTCCGGGAATACTTTTACTCCGCGATTCGTGATCATTCTGAGTTTCAAATCTCCTGCGATCGCACTTAACTTCTTTCCTAACTCATCGGGAGAACCAGGAGCCCAATCCAAGAAGACATCTACTCCGACTAGTTCCTTTTGCAAGGCCACTCGTTTGTATTCCGGAATATGGATCGCTTTTGCTTTTCCGAAAGAAACAGGTTTGAATTTTTCAGGTAAATGTCCTAGGTTCCCAATGACTGCATCCGCAAATTCCTTGGTTCCGACCTTAATGCGACTGACTCCTGCTTTGAAAATATCTCCGGTATGGATCCCTTCTTCGATCGTAAGAAGCCATGCGTTCTGTACTTTGGCAGCAATATCGGGTTGTCCTAAATGGACCAACATCATGACCGCGGCGTTCAAAAGCCCGCTTGGATTTGCAATATTCTTTCCAGCTATATCAGGAGCGGATCCGTGGATCGCTTCGAACATGGAAACTACTTCTCCGATATTTGCGGAACCTGCCATTCCAACAGAGCCGGCTACTTGTGCCACTATATCAGAGATGATATCCCCATACAGATTCAGGGTCACTACTACGTCATAAGTCTGAGGCCTTTCCGCTAAGTGAGCGGCACCAATATCGATGATCTCACTAGCAGCTTCTAAGTCCGGATAATCTTTTGCGATTTCCTTAAAGACCTCATGGAAGAGCCCGTCGGATTGTTTCATGATATTGTCTTTGACCATGGCGGTGACTTTCTTCCTGCCGTAGGCCTTAGCATATTCGAATGCATAACGGATGATCTTCTCGGAGCCAGGACGAGAGATCAACTTCAAGCATTGGACCGTATCAGAGGTTTGCTTGTGCTCTATTCCGGTATACAGATCTTCTTCATTCTCTCTTACGATCACCACATCTAACTTCGGATGCTTGGTATCCACATACGGATAAAGAGAAATACAAGGGCGAACATTTGCGAACAGTCCGAGAGTGGTCCTGACGGTTACGTTTAGACTTTTGTAACCTCCACCTTGAGGAGTAGTGATCGGGGCCTTAAAGAATACTTTCGTTTCTCTTAATATGTCCCAGGAAGAAGGTTCTATTCCCGCACTATGGCCCTTCTTATAAACTTGTTCTCCGATATCGATGAAGACTGGTTCGATCTTTGCGCCGGCGGCTTCCAGAATTCGCAGAGTAGAGTCCATAATTTCAGGTCCGATCCCGTCCCCTTTGGCTACTGCGATTTTCTTTTTGGCTGTCATGTTACCCTCCGGTCGTCAGTCTTATTTCATTCCTCTATACGACCGGGTCAATCTGGATTAATTCCACGGGTAGAATTCTAAAAGTTCCCCCTCTTGGACTTTTTCTTTTTCGGAAAATTGAACTGCGAGCCCGTCGGAAAAAATTCCGGCTCGAATATCCCCACTACCGTTATTCTTGTTTTCCGTTAATACTGTGGTTTGCTTTTTCTCAAGTCGAACGGGAAAGAACTCTGTGAGTTGATTCTTCTTCTTTCTCTCGCCGGAAAAGGGAAGAAGAAGGGAAGATTCTGTCGGGAGACATAGGAATTTTCGAATATAAGATTCTACGAAGATTCTAAAGCAAACTTGTACGCTAAAAGGATTGCCTGGTAGACCGAAGACTGCTTGTCTCCCTTTCATTCCGAACCAGATCGGTTTGCCCGGTTTGATGCGGACCTTATGAAAGATCTCTCGCACTCCGTTGCCTTCTAATACCTTGGGGACGAGGTCCAAGTTTCCCATGGATACCCCACCAGACAAGATGAGTATGTCAGAATCTAATCCTTCGAGGACTGCTTTTTCCAATTGAGAAAGATCGTCTCCGACTCGAACGATCGAGATCGGACTGATATCGTATTTTTGAAGAAGGGAACGGATCGAATAGGAATTAGAATCTCGGATCTGCCAAGGCTTCGGAGTCTCCTCCAGGCCCACGATCTCATTTCCTGTGGAGATGATCCGTACTTTAGGAAGTTTTGATATTTGGATCCGGCTTCTTCCTAAGGAAGCGAGAAGAGAAAAAATAGAAGAGCTGATCCTAGTTCCTTCCGAAAGGATCTCTTCTCCATTTTTTAGATCCTCTCCTCGGATCGCTATATTCGAAAAAGAAGAAGTCTTGTCCGTATCGAAGCGGACTTGCCTTTTTCCATCCGAGTTTCCCAGATCGGTTGAATCTTCTACCTTGATCACAAGATCGAATCCCTCCGGAACAGGAGCACCGGTCATAATACGGATGGTCTCTTCTCCTTCTTCTAAGGAGAAGGATTCGCCGGCATGTAATTCTCTCTTATAAGAATAGATCCTGTCCTTGGAAAAACCTTGGGATCGCAGCGCAAACCCGTCCATGGTGGCCCTGTTAAAGGGAGGATAGTCCCGATCCGCAAGTATCTTCTCTCGTAAGATCTTTCCGGAAGAATGTTCTAGAGGAACGGAAACGATCTCGCTTTCGGCTGCGGAAGATTCTATCAATCGGATTGCTTCTGGGAAAGAGATCAATGACCTTCTCCTCTCATCATCTTCTTTGCATGAAAAATAGCAGGGAGAATTGCCTGCATACTCTCCTTTGCCCCGTTCGTGCTACCTGGTACGCAGACGATCAATGTCTTTCCGATCCTGCCCGCAAGAGAGCGAGAAAGCATGGCAAAAGGAGTCCTGTCTTGGCCGAAGGAGCGCATCGCTTCTGCGATCCCTGGAATTTCTTGGTCCAAGATCTCCCGGATCGTATCTACGGTATTGTCTCTCGGACCTAAGCCGGTCCCGCCCGTAGTTACGATCAGATCCAATCCTAGCTTGGTCCATTCTAGGATATTCTTGCGGATCGCCTCCGGTTCGTCCGGAACCACATTGTACTGAAGAGTTTCCACTCCGTGTTCATTCAAAAGTTCTAATATTGTTTTTCCGGATCCATCTTCTCTTTTGCCTTCGAAAGCGGAATCGGAGCAGACCAGGATGCCTGCCTTGGATCCTGCGGCAAACTTGGTGATCTGAGAGTCGGTTTTTCCTCCCTTCTTCTCCAGTAGCTTGATGTCAGAGATAGAGAGTTCCTTATCTACAGGCTTCAGTAGATCATAAATTACTAATGCAGCTACGGAAACCCCAGTAAGGGCCTCCATTTCGATCCCGGTCTTTCCGATGGATTTAGCGGTGGTCTGGATCCGTACCGCATTTTTCCCTTCTAAGACCTCAAATTCCACCTGGAATCCATCTATAGAAACCGGATGACAATGAGGAATGAGTTCCGAAGTCTTTTTGGAACCGAGTAGGGCCGCGGCCTTAGCAACTCCGAATAGATCTCCTTTAGGCAGGTCGTTTTCTTGGATCCGCCTTAAGGTTTCCGGTTGGCAGAAAACGAATCCTTCCGCCTGAGCAGTGCGAAGTGTCGTCTTCTTTCCAGTAATATCGTTCATGATCCCTCTTTTGCGAAGATCCGCATCCGATCAAGGGAATCGCAAACCGAGGAAGATTACCAGAAATTTTAGGATTTCAGATCCGACAGAATCAGATTCCTTCCCTGTTCTTTGATCTTTTCCAGCTCGATATAGAAGCGAACGATCTCGCCCAGGATCAATAGGGAAGGAGTTTTTATATCGAAATCCTCCGCTTTGGCTATGCAATCTCCCAGGGTTGCTACAACGACTCTTTGTTTGGGAGTCGTAGCATTCTCCACAAAGGCGATCGGGGTAGACTCCGAATTTCCGGAAGCAAGCAGGTTCTCTCGGATACTTTCTAAACTGTTTAGTCCCATGTATACTAGAGCTGTTTTGCCCTCTAAATGCAGGTCTTCAAAGCTTTCCGGATTCTTTCCTGTTTTCTTATGACCGGACAAGAATAGGATCTCTCTGGCGTAATCCCTATGAGTCAAAGGAATTCCTAGACTAGAGGCTGCGCCGGAAGCAGTGGTAACTCCTGCCACCATTTCGCATTCTATACCGAGGGAGGCTAGATGCTCTATCTCTTCTCCGGCTCTTCCGTAAATGGAGGGATCTCCTCCCTTGAGCCGTACTATATTAGAATATTCTTGTGCAAATTCGGATAGTTTACGGTTGATCTCGTTTTGTTGGCAACTATGCTGTCCGATCCTTTTTCCTACATACTCTAAGATTGCGGATCTTCGGCAGTATTTCAATACTTCAGCGGAGACTAGATCGTCGTACAGTATCACGTCCGCTTTTCTGAGTAATTTTACGGCACGTACGGTGAGCAGGTTCGGATCTCCGGGACCTGCTCCGACCAAATATACCTTTCCCAATGAGGATTTCATTTTAGATCCTCTTACGGTTTTTCAATTCCGATATAGACCATTCCATCTTCGATATGGATAGGATACGTCTTTATCGAATATTCATCTCCGCTAATGCATTCTCCCGTACGAAGAGAGAAGGATTTCTTGTGCATTGGACATGCCACCTTTGGCTCACCCTTTGAATCACCTATCATTCCTCTGGATAGGACCATGTCCCCTGTATGAGGGCATCGATTCTCACAGGCAAACCATTCGTTCCTAGAGCTGAAACGGAAAACAGCGACCTGAGTTCCGTCTACTTGCGCACAGACTCCGCCTTCTTCTGAGAATTCGGAAACAGGTCCCACTGGGATCCAAACTGGTTCTTTTACAATAGAATTCATGTTGATCTCCTAGTTCGCGACTGCTTCTTTTTTTGGCCAGTCGATCGGACGTTTTTGTCCTCTTTCATTTATAAAGCTAATTGTAGGATCGGAATCCCCACTGTTTATAAAATGTTTATACTTCTTTTGTTTTTCAGGATCTTCTACTACGTCTTTCCATTCACAGACATAGCTTCCGACTAGGGATTCCATTTCTGCTTCCAAGTCTTTGTTGATCCCAAGACGATCGTTAATGATCACATCTTTCAGATAATCGATCCCACCTTCCAATTGCTCTAACCAAGCAGAAGTACGAGTAAGTTTATCCGCAGTTCGAACATAGAACATAATGAATCGATCTATGTATTTAACGCAGGTCTCTTCGTCTAGGTCGGCTGCTAAAAGGATAGCATGTTTAGGATTCACTCCTCCGTTCCCGCCCACATAAAGGTTCCAACCTTTCTCAGTGGCAATGATCCCGAAGTCCTTACCTCTTGCTTCCGCACATTCTCTAATGCAACCGGATACTGCAGATTTAAGTTTATGTGGAGCTCTGATACCTCTATATCTTTCCTCAATGCGAATCGCGAAGGCGGTGCTATCTTGTACTCCGTATCTACACCAAGTGGAGCCGACGCAACTCTTTACAGTTCTCATTGCTTTTCCGTAGGCATGACCGCTTTCGAAACCTTCCTCGACCAGATCTCTCCAAATATCCGGGAGCTGATCCATTCTCGCTCCTAGTAGATCGATCCTTTGGCCACCTGTGATCTTGCAATAGAGTTCGTACTTCTTTGCGATCTGTCCGATCACGATCAGTTTTTCGGGAGTGATCTCTCCGCCCGGAATACGAGGCACGACGGAATATGTTCCGCCTCGCTGGATATTCGCAAGATACTTATCGTTCGTATCTTGGATCTCTCTATGCTTCGACTTCTGAATAGGTTCGTTATAGATACTCGCTAAAATAGAAGCTACCGTAGGTTTACAAACCTCGCATCCGTTCCCCATTCCATGAGAACGGATCATTTCTTCGAAACTTTGGATCCCTTTTACTTTTGCGATCTGGAATAATTCCTGTCTTGAATATTTGAAATGCTCGCAAACATGTTCGGTGACAACCTTTCCTTGCGCTCTCAATTCTTCTTTCAAGAGAGAGTTCATTTGAGGAACACAGCCTCCACATCCTGTTCCTGCCTTAGTACAATCTTTCAGGCCGCTCAGATCGGAACAAGCTCCTGAACGGATCGCGTTCAAGAGATCGCCTTTGGAAACATTATTGCAGGAGCAGATCTTCGCATCATCAGGAAGAGATCCAAGTGCAGAAGTTTCCTCGGAAGGAGATCCAACAATCAATCGTTCCGGTTCCGCAGGAAGATCGACATTATTTAAATATAATGTAAGAAGATTAGAATACGCTTCCGCATCTCCTACTAGGATCCCTCCCTTTAGCTTTTTACCGTCGGGAGAAAGGACTAATTTCTTATAAACTCCGGTCCTCGGATTTGTATACGCGATCGGAAGATGATCTTGCAGTCCTAATGCGTCTCCAAAAGAAGCTACATCCACGCCGATCAATTTGAGTTTTGTAGAAAGGTCCGAACCTAAATACTGTTTGGACTTTCCTGGGCTACAGAGATTATAAGCCAGGACCTCGGCCATTTCATAACCTGGTGCGACCAATCCATATATCATATTTTTATGAAGTGCGACCTCACCGATGGCATATACTCCGTAGACATTTGTCCTGAGTTCGTCGTCTATTTGGATCCCTCCTCTGGGGCCTACTTCGATGCCGGATGATTTTGCCAATTCGTCCCTTGGACGAATACCTGCGGAGATCACGAGCATATCCACATCCAAAACGGAACCGTCTACGAATTCTAAGCCGGCAAAAGAGGATTCTCCTAAGGCTTTCTTCGTTTCTTTTTGGAGATGGATCCGAACCCCTAAGGATTCGATCTTGGACTTTAAAATGGCGGATGCAGCTTCATCTAATTGTCTTGGCATGAGTCGGGATGCGAATTCGACTACATGGCTTTCTTTTCCCATGTCTAAAACGGCTTTGGCTGCTTCTAAGCCTAAGAGTCCTCCTCCTAGAACGGCGACTTTAGAAATACCTTTCGCATAGCTCATCATCTTCTCTAGGTCTTCTATCGTTCTATAGACAAAGACTCCTTCTTTATCCAAGCCTTCAAAGCTCGGGATAAACGGAGAAGATCCTGTTGCAATAACCAATTCGTCAAACTCAAGCTCAGTTCCCGCGGATGTGACGATCTTCCTAGCTACGATATCTAAGGAGATTGCAGGTTGAGATAAGAGGAGTCGGACCCCATTTGTCCTGTACCAGTCGGAGCCGGATAAATAGAGGGAATCTACCGAGCGGTTCGTAAAATACTCGGATAGATGTACTCTATCATAAGCTCTTCTAGGTTCTTCGCCTAAAACTGTGATCTCGAATTTTTCAGTGCCGCCGAATTCCACGATCTTCTCTGCGAATCGGTGACCCACCATACCATTTCCAATTACGACTAACTTCCGTTTCATTTTATATATCCTTTATACAGTGAACAGTAATGCGACTAAGCTGATTCTAATTCCAGCGCTCCTGAAGTTTCCGCCTTCTCCCAGACGAAAGTGTTCATTATGAAAAGAAGAAGTGCCGCAATCGTTACGACTATTGCCAAAACGACGAACCCGAAGGAGAAGCTTCCGGAGACTGCCTTCATACCTCCCAAAAGATTTGGGACAAGGAATCCGCCAAGACCACCGAAGGCTCCGATGAATCCTGTAATGATACCGATCTCTTTACGGAACCTCATCGGCACCAATTGAAAGACGGAACCGTTTCCTATTCCTAAGAAAACCATGAGGACTATAAAGATCGGTAGAATGAATGCTATCGATGGGAGCCAAGAGATCCCTATCAAGCAAGTAGCGACTCCCGCGAATACCATAAGAAGGATCGGAACCCCTCCGAATCGGTCGGCCAAATAACCTCCGACTGGTCGCACTAAGCTTGCCCCGAAGATACAATAAGAAGTATACAATCCGGTCGTTACCTTATCTACATAGTATTGATCGTGAAAGAAGATAGGAAGGAAACTGGTCAGACCTACGAATCCTCCAAATGTTACGCTGTAGAGAAGACAGAAAAGAAGAGCATCCCTAGACTGGATCGGTGCAAGATATTGTAATAAAGGTTTTTTTGATGCAGTTCCTGGGCAATCCTTTGCGAATGTAAGAAAGAAGACAAAGGCAAAGCTCATCGGGATCAAAGCCAGCGCAAATACGAAATGCCAGCCGAAAGATCTAGCAAGGTCTGGAGCAAAGAGTGTTGCCAATACGGAGCCGCTATTTCCTGCTCCCGCAATTCCCATTACTAAACCTTGATATTCTTTTGGGTACCATCTACTTGCAAGAGGAAGGGCGACTGCGAAACTTGCACCTGCCGTTCCTAAAAGAAGGCCGATCAAAAAAACCAAGGGCAGTGTGTTTGCAAATTGCCAACCGAGAACCAAGGTGATCATGGTCACGCCCATTCCGCATAAGCCGACAATCTTGGATCCGAATCTATCGGAGAGTAATCCTAGAGGGATCCGGAGTAGGGTCCCTCCTAATAAAGGAATGGAAACCAACATTCCTTTTTGCGCGGGCCCTAATTTGAATTCTTCTGTGATAAAGACACTCAATGCAGCAAGAAGCATCCAAACCATAAAACTGAAATCGAAATATAGAAAGGAACTGAGAAGGGATGGAAAATGCCCAACCGCAAGGAACTCTCTGAATTTTTTCATTTAAATAAGTCTCCAACGGAGCTCGATAATTGCTCTCCTCATTGAATTAGCAAAATACGTGCCAGAGCAGTTACAATATTACTAAAACGAGTAGTTCACTCTTTCCTTTGGGTTCAAAACAGGATCGGGCGGAACGGATTCTACTTATATTTTGAGGCTGTTTAATACTGTTTGTTCTAAAAAAGGGGATAATTTTCCTAGAAATTGGGCAGATTTTTGACGTACAGTATAGAAAATGAACATGATATTAATCATTTTACTATTTTATTAGCTAGGCACTGTACTCGTTTTAGGATCCATACTCCCGGTTTTAAGAAGATCCGGTAAAATCGAACTTACTGGTACGTTAATTGCTAACCTTTCTAGGTGGATCTAACAAACAGTTTTGCTACCACCTGTTCTTATTGTGGGGTCGGCTGTGGCATATTGATCCATAAGGAGAGCCCGAACTCTTTTAAGGTAGAAGGTGATCCGAACCATCCTGCAAATAAAGGGATGCTTTGTTCCAAGGGAATGAATCTGCATCACACGGTGATGGATCGAAGCGATCGCATTCATTATCCTTTATCAAGAAATTCTAAAACAGGACAGTTAGAGAGAACAAACTGGGACAAGGCACTTAACGAGATTGCCATACGCTTCCAACAGTTGATCCGAGATCATGGTCCGGACTCGGTGGGCTTTTATGTTTCGGGTCAGCTACTTACCGAAGAATATTACGTGGTAAATAAACTTACCAAAGGTTTTCTCGGAACAAATAATATAGATACGAATTCAAGACTATGCATGAGTTCTGCGGTAGTCGGATATAAAATGTCTCTGGGTGAGGACAGTGTTCCTATCTCGTATGAAGATATAGAACTTGCGGATTGCTTTTTAATCGCAGGTGCAAATCCGGCTTGGTGTCATCCTATCCTATTTAGAAGAATTGAGGCCAGAAGGAATTCGGATCGGAACGTAAAGCTGATCGTAGTCGATCCTAGAAGAACAGAAAGTTGTGAAGATGCGGATCTGCATCTTCAGATCATTCCCGGAACGGATATCGCTTTGTTCAATGCGATCGCTAGGAGGTTGATAGAGACAGACTCCGTCGATATTCCTTTTATTGACGCTCATACCGAAGGTTTTGAAGAGCTGAAAGAAAACGTATTTCTAAATACGATGCAGGAATACTCGGATGTATGTGGAGTGCCTATCGATAAAATAGAATCCGCTGCAAGCATGATCTCTAATGCCAAAGGATTTCTTACTCTTTGGGCGATGGGATTGAACCAGAGCGTTGTAGGTGTAAATAAAAATCTAGCATTAATAAATTTGAATCTAATTACCGGCAAGATAGGTAAACCTGGTTCCGGTCCCTTCTCCTTGACTGGTCAACCGAATGCAATGGGAGGTAGAGAAGTAGGCGGCCTTTGCAATCTCTTACCCGCACATCGGAATCTTGCCGACGAAAATCATCGAAGAGAGGTTGCCGATTTTTGGGGAGTGGAATCCGTTCGGGACAAGCCTGGATATTCCGCGACTGAAATGTTCGAACATCTTAGCACAGGCAAGATGAAGGCAGTTTGGATCGTATGCACAAACCCCACTGTAAGTTTACCTGACGCTAGGACGGTCGAAGCCGGACTTAGGAACGCCGAGTTAGTCGTTGTTCAGGATATCTCCGCAAGACATGAATCCATTCCTTTTGCGCATTATGTGCTCCCCGCTGCCGGATGGTCCGAGAAGCAGGGAACGATGACGAATTCAGATAGGCGCATAACGTATCTACCTAAGGTTTTCGACCCCCCGGGAGAAGCTAAAGCGGATACCTGGATCATCGTGGACTTTGCTAAGAAGATGGGATTTGCTCCTTCTTTCGATTACAAGGATGAAGAAGATGTCTTTCTCGAACATTGCAGACTAACGCAAGGCACGAATATTGATATTAGCGGATTGGATTATTCCATTCTAAAGGAGAAACGATCCGTCCAATGGCCTTATCCTTCAAAGGGCCATGGAGGAACTCCTAGATTATTTGCAGATGGAAAATTCTATCGACCGAATGGAAAGGCAAAGCTCCATTCCGTTGAACCTCAAGACCAATCGGAAAGAACGAGTCCCGAATTTCCTTTGATCCTGACTACCGGAAGGATCAGGGACCAATGGCATACTATGACTCGCACGGGAAAGGTGCGAAAACTTAATGAGCATAAAAGAGAACCGTATTTGGAGATCCATCCTGGGGACGCTCAGGCTAGAGGAATTTCAGAAGGCGAGATCGTAGAGATCAAGAATGAAAGAGGAAGCGTTCGAGTAAAAGCTACTCTTACGGAAACGATCCGAGTCGGGACAGTTTTCCTTCCCATGCATTGGGGAAGGAATAATGGCAACGACGAATCAAGAGCGAATAACTTAACTAGTTCTCGCTTCGATCCTCTTTCTAAGCAACCCGGCTTTAAGATCTCCGCGGTGCAAGTGTCTCCGTACAAAAAGCAAAAGGAAAAGATCGTCATTATAGGTGGAGGGAATGGGACCCTGGCCTTTCTACGAAAATACAGAGCGCTTTCTCCCGATGATGAGATCACTATCCTATGCAAAGAAGAACATCCCTTTTACAATCGTATCCTTTTGCCTGACTTGATCAGCGGTGAGAAAGATTTCTCTCAATTATCCGGAGTAGGCGAGGAAGAGATTTCTTCTTGGAATATAGAGGTCAAGTCCTCGACGAGTGTTTCTCAGATCTTTCCGGAAGGAAAAAAAGTAAAGGATTCGGAAGGTAATTTATATTCTTATAATAAACTCATCATAGCTACAGGAAGTCGCCCTTCTGTCCCCAAATATATTCCCGAGCAAATGATCGGGATCTTTAGTCTTAGATCCAAAAATGATGCGGATAGGATCAGAGGATTTTTCGTCCCGAATACCCATGCGTTGATCGTCGGGGGAGGCCTTCTCGGACTGGAATTAGCTGCTGCATTAAGATCTTTGAATGTAGAAGTGACTGTGGTCGTAAGAACGGATCGGCTCATGTCGAAGCAATTGGATCCGATCGCCGGTGAAATACTGAAGGAAGAGATCGAAAAACGCGGGATCCGTATCTTATTCAATACGGAAATCTCTAAGGTTACCGGTACCGAGAGACTGGAGAATGTGAAATTTGCGGACGGATCCGTTATCAGTCCGGACGGGATCGTTTATGCAATGGGAACAGTGACTAACTTTGAACTGGCAAAGGACGCGAATCTGCATTGTAAGTCGGGAGTTATAGTGAATGGCTTTCTCCAATCCAACGACCCGGATATTTATGCGATCGGAGAAGTAGCTGAGCATGCTAGCGGGATGTACGGCACAGTAGCAGCGACCGAAGAGCAAGCCGAGATCGCTGCGTGGCATATTTACGGATATAAGTTCGGTTCTTATAACGGGTCCATGCATTCGAATCTATTAAAGATACCCGGATTAGAACTCGTATCTCTTCGTTTGCCTGATACTCCTATGGACGAACTTACTGACGAGTATGAAGAGATCACTTTCTTAGATAGGAAAAGAGGGCGTTATAAGAAGTGTATCTTAAAGGGAGACCGATTAGTAGGCGCTATTCTTGTAGGAGATAAATCGGAATTTGCAGAGTTTAAAGGAATGATCTCTTCTGGTATTGAGCTAGGAGATAAAAGAGATCGACTATTGTCAGGATCTTCTCCTTTGAAGCCTCCGATAGGAGCATTAGTCTGCTCCTGCAATGGAGTAGGAAGGGGGAATATAGAACAGGAAATCCAAAACGGAATCCATACTGTTCAAGCTATCGGTGCAAGCACTGGTGCCGGAACCGGTTGCGGAAGCTGTCGTCCCGAAATCGCAAAGATATTGAGAGAATCGAGGGTCCTAACAGGGAACTAAAGGATCTTTGGATCCTTATTCTATATCTAGATCGATATCCGGCTTATCTCCCAGGAATTCATCCTGAGAATAGATCACTTCCAGAACATCGTCCATCCAATCGGGGGAGCCATCGAATAGGGTGTCTTTTCTATATTTGCCCATGATACGACTGTGCTTGATAATTTGCTCTTTGGTCACTGCGTTCATATTATTAGCTTCGGCCGAAACTGTGGTTTTATTTCGCCTACGTGGGGAAAATTGAGAAAGATATTTCCAAAAAGTACAAGAATTTTTTCTAATATATAGAAAGTTTTTTTCCGATCTTCGATCTTCTTATATAAGCTGTCTGTTTTGGCTTGAGATGCCCGGGCTTTTAAAGAACGATTGTTAGGCGATGTATATTATAAGATAATAATAAAAAGCCCGGCAGTCCTTTCGGTACCCCGGGCCTTAAAAGGAGAAGGTTTGTTCTATTAGAACAGTTCGTTCCCTTTGAAGAAGAAGCTGATCTCTAATGCTGCGTTATCGTCAGAATCGGAACCGTGGACAGCATTTGCTTCTTTGCTTTCCGCAAAGAGGGCACGAATAGTGCCTGCAGCAGCCTCTTTAGGATCGGTAGCTCCGATAACATCTCTCCAATGCTGAACTGCATTGTCTCTTTCCAAAGCCGCAGCAACGATAGGTCCGGAAGACATATAGCTGCAAAGGTCGTTGTAGAAAGGACGAGCGGAATGCACTTTATAGAATTGTTTTGCGTCTTCTAAAGAAAGTTTGAGATATTTAAGTCCTAAGATCTTGAATCCTTCTTTTTCGATCCTTTGTAGAATATCACCGACATGTTTGTTTTTAACTCCGTCGGGTTTGATCATGATAAATGTTCTAGCCATTTGTTTTCCTTATTTGCCTTTGGATAATTTGTTCAATAAAGCCTTGCTTACATGCTCAGGGACTTGAGCCGATACATCCCTTCCGTGACGAGCCACTTCTTTTACGATTGTGGAAGAAACGAAAGAGTAGTCATTGGAAGACATCAGAAAGATGGTTTCCACTTCGGGCGCGAGTTTGCGATTCATTAGGGAAATTGCATATTCGTAATCGAAGTCGGTAACCGCTCTCAATCCTCGAATGATGCTCTTCGCTCCTCTCTTCTTGCAGTAATCCACGGTCAATCCTTCGAAGGTATCTATCTCCAGATTGGTCCATCCTTTTGTCGCTTCGCGAATAAACTCGATCCTTTCCTCGATAGAGAAGAGAAGCGCCTTATTCGAATTCACTGCGACTCCGATGATGACCTTGTCAAAAAGTCCGAGAGACCTTTGGAGAATATCCAAATGTCCTCTTGTCAACGGATCAAAGGATCCAGGGTATACTGCAAGCTTTGTCATTTTTTTCGTAACCTCGCCGCTTCTTTGGCTGGAAGCCCGTAAAGATTAATGAATCCTTCTGCGTCTTTCTGGTTATAGAGCTCTTCTTTTTCGAAAGTCGCCATTTCCGGATTATAAAGGGAAACCTGGGATTTTCTACCTACGACTATGCAGTTTCCTTTATATAGTTTTACCTTTACTGTACCAGTGACATATCTTTGGGTCTCGGAAATGAATGCTCGGACCGCAGCCATTCTAGGGGAGAACCAATGACCGTTATATATCAATTCCGCGAACTCTGCAGAGAGTTTATCCTTATGATGTTGCGTGTCCCTATCGATCGTGATGGATTCCAGATCTCTGTGCGCGTGAAATAGGATGGTGCCACCCGGAGTTTCGTACACTCCTCTGGACTTGATGCCGACCAATCGGTTCTCTACGATATCGACTCTTCCGATCCCGTGTTTTCCGCCGATTGTATTTAATGTATCTACCACTTCGTACGGATTGAGTTTTTTTCCGTTGACTGCCACACAATTCCCTTCATGGAAATCCAGTTCCAGATATTCGGGAGAGTCCGGTGCCTTCTCCGGAGAAACAGTGAGTAAGAACATGTCCTCGTTCGGTTCTCTATAAGGATCTTCTAAAATTCCACCCTCGTAAGAGATATGCATTAAATTCCTGTCCATGGAGTAAGGCTTGGAAGCGGTAACGGGAACTGGGATCCCTTTCGATTTTGCATACTCGATCAGGTCCGCTCTTCCGCCGAAGGTCCAGGTTCTCCAAGGGGCGATGATCTCTTTTTCAGGAGCCAAGGACTTGAAGGCCAACTCGAATCGAACTTGGTCGTTTCCTTTTCCGGTGGCACCATGTGCAAATGCATCGGCTCCTTCTTTCTTGCCGACTTCAACCATCGCTTTTGCGATCAAAGGTCTTGCGAGAGAAGTGCCGAGCAAGTATCTCATTTCATAGATTGCATTGCCTTGGATAGCGGGATAAATAAAGTCTCTGGCGAACTCCAGACGAAGGTCTTCAATATAAACTTTGGAAGCTCCGGTCTTAATGCCTTTTTCTTCTAGGCCAGTAAGCTCTTCTTTTTGGCCCACGTCCGCTGTAAACGCGACTACTTCGCAGCCGTATGTCTCTTTTAACCAAGTGAGAATTACGGAGGTATCTAATCCCCCGGAATATGCTAATACGATTTTCTTTATGCTCTTTTGAGTCGCCATTCTAAGGATAGGGAAATCTCAGGACCCCTCCCGACAAGTCGGATTTTGGTAGGAATTCCTACATGCATTCCATTGCTCTCTTGTTACTTCTTATTTCGGACGCCAATCCAACTTCTCCGCTAACTTTCTCAGGACCAAAACCAAAGCAAATGTATCCATCTTGCAATAAGCGATCAGGTCCGCTTCGACCTTGGCCCTTTCTTCAGGGAGAACCGGCTCCGTTTTGATCCTAAGGAATTCCGCATTTGCAGTATGACCGGCATGTATGGACAGATCCTTATAATCCACCCCTGTTAGAACGGGAAGAACAGTCTTAAGAGAGGTGGTCCCTTTTTGGTCCGGATGATAATAGTCGTAATCCCAAAACGGCTTTGCCAGATCCATGAAATCGGGTTCTATAGATTGGAACCATTTCTTATATTCCGGATATGTATCGGTGGATTCTTTCAAGCATCTCTTTTCGAAGTTATCATTGAAAGCGATCACAGTTCCGCCTGGTTGGATCTGAGAAGAAAGGGATTCCAGTATTCCAAGCCTAGGATCTTTCTTGTTGTCGTCCAAGTAATGGTATTCTTTCGGTTCTTCTATTAGATTTTCTTGAAGTACATGTAGTGAATATAAGAAGGGAACGTGCTGGAACGGATTGGTCCTGGAATAGACTGGGACCGGAGGGTTGATCGTTTCAAAGTCAAGGAAGTATAATGGGAATTTTAATCTGTTTAAGAATGCGACCAAGGCTTCCGAGTTTATATATTCCTTTCCGCTTTTGACAGCTTCGATCTGGATCTTTTGCCTTGTTGTGAAGTCCTTATTGATCTCTGCATCTGACAGATTTCGGATCCCTTGGTTCCAGAGTTGGTACGTGATATCTTTTCCCTCTCTGAGAGTGAATAGATCTCCCGGAGGATCTTCCGCATAACATGCATTCGGGAAGAAACAGCTTCTAGGATGATCGCAATGTTTCACGGAAGATCTAGAAGGGAATTTCTCCCTTTCCAATATCTCCAAAAGACGGTACGCTTTCTCTTTCGTTTGTACTAAAGAAGCCTCCGTCTCTACACTACAATCCTTGCGATGAAAGAGACGATTCGGATCGACTTCTCCTTCTACAAAATGATAACCTGAGTTGATGATGAGATATGCGGTCTTACTTACTTTGAATCCGGCTTCTTCTAGAACCATTCGAATAAAAGAAAGTTCGGATACATGAGATCTCTTGGCGGAAGAAGAAGCCTTGACTGTGATTACTTCCCAGCCTCCGTCGGCGGGCAAGATGAAGTCCGCCCTTACATCAAAGAACTCAGTTCGAATGCAGGCGCCTCTAACAGGAAGTCCTTGGGATAACATTTCCCGAGTGACCGAATCTTTATAACCTGCATGCTTCGCTTTCGGATAGAGTCTGTTAGCGATCTCTCTTAATAAGGATTTCTGCTTGTGAGAGATATACTGATTTGAGAAGTCAGGATCGGAAGAAGGTTCCTTTACGGACTTCCATAATTGCAATTCGCAATGCTGTCCCGTTTGGAATGCGGATTTGCCTAAGAAGGGGAGTTCTTTTTCTCGATAGGGAGCGAGTACTTCGAAGAGTAATTTTTGCCGGAGATGTTCCGGAAAAAGAAAAGGCAGCCGCCGGACAGTGGTTCTTAGGAATTTTTGAACCGAATCCATAGCGGAAGCCTTTCTCTTTTTGAGCTCGGATAGATCCGAGCCTATCTTACTTATGCCAAAAGGACTTTGATGTCTTTCGGACTGGAAGTGCTGTAGATCTTGTTTTCGGAAGTTCCCAGGTTTGCCTGAGTGAGTTTCTGAGAAACTACGCTCGGTCCGAAATCTATACCTACTACTTTGGGAGTGTTCACGAAGGCAGATGTTGCTTCTTTCCAATGCAATGCCTTGATCAGTACTTCTCTGAACAATGGAAGGCTAACGTCTGCTTCGTTCTGATAATTCCTTCCGTCGAAGATAGAATAAACAGGGATTTTCAGATCGGAACCCTTGTAGCTGAATCCGATCCTTTCCATATCTTTCGGAACGGTTTGCTCGGTAGCGTCCATGATCGGGCAATGGAAAGGTGCGGTGGTTTTGAGATATACGAATTTTACTTTCTTATCATCCATCTCCGCTTTGAATTTCTTACGGAGAGCAAGAAGAGCTTCCGGATTTCCGGATACGATATTGGAATCAGGAGTATTGAAAAGAGAAACATAGATCGCCTTGTCTCCGGACAATCCAAGTTCAGAGTTTGTCTTCGCTACTCTTTCGGAAAGTTCCGCTGCTGTATAACCGATAACTGCAACCATTGGAGCGGGTTGTTTGTCTCCGATCTCCTCGTTCCCTTTCAGGACTTCTTCGGAAGGATTGAAAATACCGTAGAGTTGTTGAGCTCTGTAGCCTAAATAAAGGATGAATTTTATGAATTTTGCATATTCCTTATAGAAATCTGCGCCTTCTTTTCCCAAGGAAACCAGGACTGCCGGAACGATACCTTGGCTATGGCCGGAAGCTCCGATCGAGTTGGCGATCAGTTCGGAAGTAGGAAAGCCTTTATGAGTTAAAGAGACGTAATTTGCTGTCTGAGTAAGGAAGATCCCGACGATGGAAACCGTAGCGCTGCTCAGATAATTTTCATCCGGAGCGGATTCTGGATTTTTGAGCCAAGCTTCGAAATCATATCCTTGGGAGATAATGCTCTTGTCCAAAGACGGAAGTTCTTCTTTCAAAGCGTTGAAGGCAGTATCAAATAATTCTTTTAGAGAAGGTTCTGATTCGTAAATTTTTGCGAGTTCTTTCAGCCATGGAGATCCCTGACCGCCGAATTGCAAAAATAGTTTATTGCCCTGAGCTTTTGCTTCGTTTAAAAAGTTTGCCACTGTCATACAATGCCTTGTTTAAGTCGTTAGAAGATGCTTTTCTTTAAAGCCTTGGGCTCGCAATTCTTTTTTATCGACCTTTTAGCCGGTAAATGGCGTTCATAAAGAACGAGTGTTACATTAGAATGCAAAAGCTCCTCGTTTGAGAATGGGCAAAGAGTGCATCTCCGGTCTTTTGCGGGAAAATGATTGACCCTTTCGGGACCGCATGAGCTTATTCTTTCCAAAACCCTTCTAATTAGAAATATCCCCAATCCCCGGTTTATCGGGACAAGAAGCAGTATGATAAAAGTAAGGAACCTTTCCAAATTCTACGGAAGGAAATTGGCGATTGATCGTCTCAATTTCGAACTCAAAGAGGGAGAGATCGTAGGACTTCTCGGATTGAACGGAGCAGGCAAGACTACGACGATCCGAATACTCACCGGTTATCTCATGGCCACCGACGGGTTATGCGAGTTAAACGGATTAAATACCTTTGAACATCCTCTGGAAGTGAAAAAGAAGATCGGCTACTTGCCGGAAACTCCTCCTCTCTATGCGGAACTTACGGTGAGTGAGTATCTCACCTTTGCAGCAAGGATCAAGCAAGTGGCAGAAGAAGATCTCGGATCGGAGTTGGATCGAGTGATCGGACTCACCGATCTAGGTTCCGTAAAGGATAAGGTGATCGAGACTCTTTCCTTAGGATTCAGAAAAAGAGTCGGGATCGCTCAGGCTATATTAGGAAATCCTGAAATTATCATCATGGACGAGCCTATCTCCGGATTGGATCCGAAACAGATCGTTGAGATCCGGAACCTAATCGGAAGCCTGAGAGAGCATCATACCATTCTTCTTTCGAGCCATATTCTTCCGGAAGTATACAAGACCTGCAATCGATTCCTATTCCTTCATAAGGGAAGGATCGTTTACCAATGCGATCGCCAAGAATTGGAGAAGGAGATGGAAAACCTTTCGGGATTAGAAGTTACTCTTTCCGGAAAATCCAGATCGGAAACGGAAACCTATTTGAATGGAATCGCAAGTAAGTCGGGGGCTACTCTTCGGTTTGTGAGTGAGGATGCAACCGGTTCCACATTCCTAATCAACACTTCTTCCGAGAGAAAGTTCAAAGAAGAATTATATTCCGGGATCTCTTCTTCCGGTATCCTTCCTGAATTCATCCGCAAACAGGATGTGACCTTAGAACAAATCTTCATGAACAAGGTTTAATCGAATGTTTCGAAATATTAAATGGATCTTTTGGAAAGAAGTCCGAGTTTTCTTCGGAACATACTTGGCTCCTTTGGTTTTAGGAGGAACTGCCTTCTTAAATTCATTATTCGTCCTGATCTTGAATTTCAACTCCGGAACGAATTATACTGAAACAACCGTAATCACATTTGTATCTTTCATGAGCACCATGTTGATCGCGATGTTAATCGTAGCAATGGGTTCTATCACGGAAGAAAGGAATAGAGGGACCTTAGAGTTCCTGTTCACAGCTCCTATCTCCGATCTGGAGATCGTAGTGGGCAAGTTCCTGTTCGGAGCATTTGTTTGTGCCATTGTTTCTGTCGTAGTGGACGGGCTCTTTCCTGTGTTCTTGTACTTCTTCTGGAAGGCTCCCTTCTATATCGTTGCCTCCGGGACAATCGGAGTATTCTTGCTTGGGTTATTTACCTTTGCAGTCGGCTTGTTCGGTTCCAGTTTAGGAAAGAACCAGATGATCTCAATGCTCATCTCCATTTCGATCTTACTTACCCTTTGGGTGATCGGATACTTCTCCCATTTATTCGATGCGGTAACCCGTAAGGTCTTGTTTCACTTACACATATTCTCCCACTTTATCAGTTTCTCGAAAGGCGTTTTACCATTGAACAGTATAGTGTTCTTTATCAGCGGAACGATTTTCTTCTTATATCTGACCGTAAAAGTTTTGGAATCTAGGAGATGGAGAGGATGAAGAATCAACTAACTCATAGGATCCTTTCTTGGGCATCCATTGCATTTCTATTACTCTTTTTCCCGATCTATGATTCGTTCAGCAGTTCTGGAGTACGTTGGTTACTTTCTCTAGTTGTTCTGATCACGATATTTTCTTCCGGAGCCTTGTCTTATCTGGGATTTAAGAAAGGGGAGAAGGAGACGAATCTTCTTATCTCTTCCGGTTTGGGAGTCTTTGCGCTTGGGATCTATTTCTTAAGGATCTATCTGGAAGATCTGACCCTGCAGAAAGCGGGGACTTCTCCTGTATGGGTAGACAGTCTGAGAGAAGTTCTCTTGGTATTCTTGGTACTTTCCGTTTTAGGAAGCGTATTTCTAGGGATCTTAAGAGAATGGGAAAGAAGCAGTTTCGAGAGCCAATCCAGTTTGAAGGGAAGAAAGCAAAGCCTAGTCAGGGATTTCTTTCTGGGAACAGGGATCCTTCTTCTTCTTTTGATCGTCGCAAATTATATTTCTGTAATACGTAACCGAAATTTCGATCTCAGCTCTCAGGGAGTCTTTTCCTTTTCTCCCGAGGCAAAAAAGATTCTGAAACAGATCCCCGATGGCGGAGAAGTGGACGTAGTCGCATTCTATCCTAGGCCCTTGGAGAACGCTCCTAGCTCTGATAAATCTGCCGCTCTTGCTCTCCGAAGAATACGTCCCGATCTGGAGATCTTACTCGGTCAATTGGGTTCTATTCATCCGGGATTTAAGGTGAAGTTCATCAATGCGGATGTGGAACTGGATGAACTCGCAGATTTCGGACAGGTCTCTAACGGAAATATACTTCTTCGTTATCGTAAGAGTGGAAGTACAAAGGGTCCTTATCCGGAACAAAAAGTAAGTGTGAAAGATAAGTCCGAGTTGGAAGACTTGGAAAGAAAATTGGTACAAGCGTTCACGAATATAACTACCAAAGAAAGAAAAGTCTATTTCACTCAATCAAACGGAGAACGTTACTCTCAGGTCTTCCAAAATCTTCCCAATGAAAAGCTGACCCGTTTGACTGCGGGACTCTCCTTTTTGAATTTCAAGGTAGAAGGGCTCGGATTCCAAAACAACTGGCCGCCTAAGATCCCGGACGATGCAGAATTCCTAGTGATTGCGGGCCCTACCGTTCCGTTTGGCCCGGAAGCTCGCGCGGCTATATTAGAATTCTGTAAAAAGAAGAAGGGTAAGCTCCTGATCACGATCGAGCAGAAAGGAGGAGAGAACTTCGACTGGCTACTGGAAGGCGCCGGTTATGCCTTCGTAAAGGCGACTCTCTCTCAGATCCCTTCCCAACCCGGGCTCGTGATAGCTAAATCTTTCCGCAAGCATGCGATCGAAGAATCTCTATCAAAGAAAGATAATGGAGTCGTTTTCCCATATGGCGGATATTTCGAACCCAAGGCTCCTAAAGATCCGCAAGCGAAGGATCTGGATTCCTATATTCTTTTGGAAACCGGCGGAGACTCCTATTTAGATGCGAATTCAAATGGGAAACAAGACGCAGGCGACGATAAGAAGAATGTTCCGATTGCCTTAGTTCTCAGATCCGCAAGCCAAATCGGACTTCCTCCGGCAGAGAGCAAAGATGCAAATGAGGCTCCTTCTATTCCGGAAACAAGATCGGAAGAAGAAGGTAGGGCCGTTATCTTCTCGGGAACTTCCTGGATCACGGACCAGTATCTTCCCTATGCCGCCAACTATGAGTTAGCGGGAGCGGCTTCTACCTGGATGTACCAAGACGTCAGCCTACCTGCGATCCCTCCTAAGAAAGAAGAAATTGAGACCGTTTCCTTAACGGACGGACAGAAACGTGCGGTTTGGATCTTAGGAATGTTTCTCTTTCCGGGGCTGATCGCCGGACTTGGATCCATCTATGTGGTGCGAAGAAGAAGGGTCGGGGAATCAGATGAGAAATAAACTTTATCTTCTCGCTGGCGCGGCAGTTCTTCTTTTCCTAGCCTTCTTCTTGATTGAAGAGAACAAGGAAGATGTGAACGAGATCCAGTATTGGAAATTTCCGATCGATAGGGTCGAGTATTTTCCTCCCAGCTCAGAATGGTTGGAGAAAACGGATGAGAAATTCTTCAATAAGCCTTTTACTATTTCGGTCCAAGATGGGATCCGAAAAGGAGGAAAATTCTTTGTAGTTTCCAATCTGGACCAGGAGACGGGAAAGAATATCCAGTTCGAAGGTGGATACAATTCGGAGAATACCATCCGGGATTTCGGGGTCTTTAGAGTAAAAAGCACAGAGCCTGTAGCTCAAGGAATTTCTATTAAAGATTCCTTATATGTGGGAGAAGATTCCCCGAAGTTGGTGATCTATTCCGGAAATCAATCCAGGACTTTGCGGATCGGAAGGAAACATTTCTCCAATTCTACTCGGATCGTATTAGATGCGGGGACTTCTCCCGTTTTGTTGACCGTTTCCTCTTATCTATTCGACAGATTCCAGAAAGGTCCGGACGATTTTAGGCTCAAGGCGTTGCTGAGCCTAAATAAAGAGTATATTAAAGAAATTTCATACATAGATGAGAGCGGAAAATCCATCAGAGTGGACAACACTCCTTATGAAGAGAAGAACATTAAAAAGAACTTCTGGCGCAGGCTTTCCGGCGCAGTCATCCTGATCGATCCAAGATTGGGAGAAGAATTGTACAGATCCGTAACCAGTCTAAAAGTCGAACTTTTTCCGGATTCTGCGGACGGAGCCGGTTTCGGTGTGGGAACTATTCTTGCTCCGGATTCGAATAAAAATGAATTCTCCTTAGCCAGCCTGAAGGTTTTGCTTTCCGACGGGAATGAGATCATATACCGTTTTCATATGCCAACCACGATCGGAGAAAAGAAACTGAGCCCTGTGGTCCGAATTGTGAACGGAAGCTTTAAGGAGCCTCCTTTCTATATCGTAGAAGAAAGTCTTTTAAAGATCCAACATGCGGTTTCTAAGATCCAAGATGCTAAACAAATAGTGAAGCCTGCCAAAAAGAATCCGAAGAAAGCGGCTCCTAGGAAACAATGATACTCATCAATTCACAGAACCCGCTTACGGAAACGGAAAAATCCAAATTATCCTTATTGGAAAAGATATTCAAGGCTCCACAGGAAGCCTTCGATCTGTATTTAAGGGATTCCTTATTAGGAAGAAAAGAACTATTACGTTTACATTATGCACTTTGGGCGCTTGCTCCTATCTCCAAGATCTCCGGGAATGTGCTCAAGATCATTTTGGATTGGCTCTTTTCAGACGAAGTGGAGTTTTCTCTTTTTTCCGGGGTCTTTACTTCTATCCTATTGTATCCTGTCGTTCTCCTAGTAGTATCTCAACTAGATGTATTAAGAGTGTTCTATAAGAAAGTAGATCGGGTCAAAGGAGAAAGCTATCCTCCGGCAGATGTATTGACGGTTGCATTCTTGCCCTTCTCCGCATCTGCGATTTTTTGGATCCTACCTGGTCCGTTGAATCTCGGATTGATCGGGATCTCTTTCCTATACTCGATCTACCTTTGTTTTGTAGGAATGAAACGGGTCAGCGGTGTCGATTCCAAAGAGACACTCCTGTTTTTCTTAGTGGGAATGGCGTATCTATTAAGTATTTCTTTAGTATTCACTTTCGTTTATAATATCATAAGGACCATATTAAATTGAAAATCCACCTTGTCGGAATTGGCGGGATCGCCATGGGGAATTTAGCTTCTATGCTGAGAAGCCTGGGACATGAGGTTTCTGGCTCCGATGCGGGGGTATATCCTCCCATGTCCGACAAGTTGAAAGAGTGGGGAATTCCTTATGCAGAAGGATTCGATGCGGAGAGAGTCAAAGGTAAAGATCTAATCGTGATCGGCAATGCGATCTCCAGAGGAAATCCCGAAGTCGAAGAAGTACTGAATTCCGGTTTGGAATATGCGTCCATGTCTTCCGCTCTGGAGAAATACATTCTCGCAGGCAAAAAGGTTGTAGTAGTAGCGGGAACTCACGGAAAGACTACGACCACATTTATGATCCATCATCTTCTGAAAGAAGTAGGACTAAAGCCGGGTCTCTTTGTGGGTGGGATCAGAAAGGATGGATTCCCGGGATTTGAATTCACGGATGGAAAATACTTCGTGATCGAAGGGGACGAGTACGATACTGCATTCTTCGATAAAGCATCTAAGTTCCTGCATTATCGTCCGACATATGCGGTCCTGAATGCATTAGATTTTGATCATGCGGATATCTTCAAGGACATAGGCGAGATAGAGACGATGTTCTCCCGTTTACTCCGATTGGTTCCCGGGAACGGAAAGGTTTATTACTGGTCCGGAGCTGCGAATTTAAAACGTATTTGTGCAGAAGCCTCCAAGTTCGTGAAATCCGAGGCCTTTGAATTCAATAGAAAAGATTCCAAGCTTGCTTGGAAGAAGGGTGATCTATTCTCGGGATCTAGGGTGCTTCGTCCTAGATTCTTCGGGAATCATAATTATAGAAATGCAGAAGTCGCACTCCGAGTCTGCGAGGATATCCTAAAGAAGGAAAATATCCCGAATGCGAAAGAGAAACTCTTAGACGCATTGGAAACATTTGCAGGAGTCAAGAGAAGGCAGGAGATACTCTTCGAGTCTTCTAAAAGTATTTTGATAGAGGACTTCGCTCATCATCCTGTGGCGGTAGAAGAAACGATCAAATCCGTGAAACAAAGATTCCCAGGCTTTAAGATCATTAGTTTATTCGAACCTCGTAGCGCTACTTCTCACAGGAATGTTTTCCAAAAAGAATACTCCTTCGCATTCAAGGGTTCGGCAGTGACAATGATCACCGAGATCTTCAATCTGAAAAAGGTCTCTAAAGACAATCGCTTGGATGTGAAAAAGCTGATCCTGAAGCTTCCAAAGCATTCGGGAACGCTTCCTTTTTATTGCAAGGATCCTAAAGATCTGGTGAATCGACTTAAGAAAATCCTTCCCCAATTCGAGAAGGATAAAATCCTGATCTTGGCGATGTCCAATGGGGCATTCGGCGGTATTTATCCTTCCTTAAAGGAATTGGTCGGGTCCAGGAAATGAATCTATCGGAAGAATTAGACAAGATCTTTGAAGAAGCCAATCGTCTGATCGGATCTTCCGCAGACGAGGCGGATCTGGATAAGAACAAGAACGAGTATCTTGGCAAGAAGGGCAAGCTTACTTCCGTTCTGAAAAACCTCGCGTCTCTTTCCATTGAGGAGAAGAAGACCGTGGGCCAGAAGGCAAACGATCTTTCCCGAAACTTAGAGGAGATCGTAGCTAAGACTAGGGAAAATCTGAAAGTAAAAAGCTTCAAAGAACAATCCGAAAAGGAATGGTTCGATGTGCTTAGGCCCTTGGGCGAGGCAGAACCCGGCACTCTTCATCCTATTACAAAAATACAATATGAAATAGAGGATATCTTTACCTCTATGGGCTTCGAGGTCTGGGATGGGCCTGAAGTAGAGACAGACTTCAATAATTTCGGCGCCTTGAATTTTACCGACGATCATCCAGCAAGAGATATGCAGGATACTTTCTATCTCGAAGACGGAAATCTACTTAGGACTCATACATCCGCCATCCAAGTAAGAGCATTAAGAAAACTGAAACCTCCTTTTAAGATCATAGGCCCCGGCCGTGTCTTTCGTTATGAAGAAGTGGACGCCTCTCATGAGACAAGCTTCTATCAGATAGAAGGAATGGTAGTAGGTAAGGATATCTCCGCAGGAAATATGCTTTATACTATGGAAGTCCTACTCTCCAAAGTTTTTGAAAAAGAAGTCAAGACCCGTCTTCGTCCGGGATTCTTTCCTTTCGTAGAGCCTGCCTTCGAACTAGATATCAATTGCCAGGTCTGTGGTGGAAGCGGATGCTCCGTGTGCAAACATTCCGGTTGGCTAGAGCTGATGCCTTGCGGACTCGTTCATCCGAACGTATTCAAGCTGAACGGATTAGATCCGAAAGAATGGACCGGATTCGCGTTCGGACTAGGACTGGATCGTCTGGTCATGATGAGATACGGGATCCATGATATCCGTTATTTGCATTCCGGAAATCTAAGGTTCTTAAAACAATTCTAATATGGTAATCACTCCGATCCAAACTCGATGGAACGATTTGGATCCTTTCGCCCACGTCAATAACGCTAGATACATGTCCTATCTCGAGATCGGAAGAGTGGACTATTGTTCCAAAAGATTTTCGATCCAGAATATCTACGACGTCCCTTTCTTGCTAGCAAGGATAGAAGTGGATCTGATCAAAGCAGTGGAATTGATGGATCCCATCGAGGTCTGCACCTGCGTTTCGAAGATAGGAAATAAATCCTGGGAGTTTACTTCTATCATTCGTCATGTGGAAACGAAGGAAACATTTGCAAAGGCAAAGACCGTTCAGGTTTCCTTCGATCATCGTAATAAGATCTCTATTCCGATCCCGGATTGGATCCGAAAGATCTTAGAAGACGATTTAAAGAAATTTGAAGAACTTTCTTTAGTTTAAAAATTTACTTAGCTGACCAAATCATTTCATCTTTAAATAAACTTCTTTCAGTTTAAAGCTCCGCTTATCGGAAAATCTTTGTGGATATCATTTCATGCTTTATCCGCAGAAAAATTATCGATGTTCGATCTCTCTCCTTGTCGATTTGCGAGTAAGAAGGTATATAAATCCTTTTTTAGATCAAAGAATGTCGAGTGAAATTGTATTTAGTATTATAGGAATCTTTCGGAAAGCTCATGATCGGAATTATATTAAATAAAGTGAATTATTGGATACTTTGCCTATTGCTCCTATTCGCCTTCGGTTGTGAGGAGAAACCGAAAGTCTGGAATCCTCCTCCGGATCGTGAAAAACTAAGCCGTGATATTCTCGGTCCGGAATTTAATTTTATCTTTCGGATAACGAAAGGAGAAGTAACGTATTTTGAAAGAGAAGCGGACATTTTTTCTGAATGGGGAACGTTTTCCATAAGTTTAAAGAATCAAAGGAATTCTAAGAAGATCGATTCGATCTTTAAAAAAGCTGCCGTTGCAAACGGTTGGAAATATGATAAAGAAGGTTGTAATCAAAATATATATTCGACTGTTGCAGATCGGCCTGGCTGCATGCAATTTAGATATCGCTTCAAAGAAGATCCGCAATCAGAGTTTCTTTTACATGTGATTCGAGAAAATGAGAACTTGAAGATCTTTTATAGACTCGATGGGAATTAACCGTTACAATCATTTTATCTAAAGTACTATTTTGGATCCTTCAATTTCAGAATCATTTTTTTCAAATCGGGCGCCCTTCCATCTTTCATTTCCCATTCGATCTTTATAGAGCCTCTATCGTTAATCTCGACCGGATCTGAAAGATGCTAGAAAAAGTTTAAAGAAGTTCAAAAGCCGAGAGGCTCGGCCTTCTTCTTATTTCTCAATCCATCGGAAGTTCTAGAGGTTTTCCTGTTTCCGCTAAACTCTTGATCGAGGAAAGGACTCTGGCCCATCCTCCGTCTGCAGAACGTTCATACGAAGGATCCCCTTCTTTGATCTGATCGTTGATCAGGATCAAACGAGTGAGTTTTCCGAAAGCTTCTAATTTGTAGATCGTTCTGGATTCGAAATCTGCATAATGCGCTCCATAAACGGAGCCCACTACCATGCTTGTGGACAAGAGTTGGTTCGGTACGATGTCCAATATCTTTCCTTCTACATGGACGGTTCTGTCCCCTGCAATCCCAGGGCCGATATAAGCATACTTACTTCCTACTTTAAAATCGGATTCGATCCCACAGCCATGAAAGATCTTACCGCTTTCTTCTTTCGATACTAGTATTTTCCAAACTTCTTCCGGTCGGGCGGCTATATAGATCTCATATCTGATTTCCATTTCATTCTCCTGAGAATGCGCAAGCGTTGTGCTTTGCATTTGTTGAGAATAGAATAGCAATCTACTAAACAAAAAGATTGTAAAAACGCGACAAGTACCGTATTTTTAGCAAAGCAAGAAGGATTATATTGAAAACGGATCTGAGAAAACCAAGAGGCATCATTCGATCCATGGCGGGGGAGAATTGGAACCTTACCCTCAGTGCTCCTTCAGACTCTTTGAGTTTTTATGTGGAGCATTATTGGTCTGTTCGATGGGACATGCGGGAGTCGGGGCCTATGGTCCAGGAGAATCTTCCTCATCCCACAATACATCTAGTATTCGAAAAAGATAATACTAAGATTTTCGGCGTAGTAAGCGGTAAATTCACCAAGTCTTTAGAAGGAAGGAACCGGGTCTTCGGGGTCAAGTTCCGACCGGGCGCCTTCTACCCATTCTATAAGAAGCCTGTTTCCGATTTTACGGACAAGGAGATCACGATCGAAGAGGTTTTTGGAGTTCCTACAAAGCCTTTAGAAGACGAAGTTTTTAGTTTAAGATCGGAATCGGATCTCGTGAATTTCGCAGAAGATTTTTTATTCGAAAGATTACCAGAAGAGAAGGACGAGAATATTATTCTCATCAACCGGCTCGTGGAAAGAGTGATCGAAGATCGCTCTATTCTCAAGGTGGAGGATCTTTCCAAAATGTTCGGTTTGGGGATCCGAAATCTCCAAAGAATGTTCAATCAGTATGTGGGCGTCAGTCCTAAGTGGGTGATCAATCGATATCGAATGCACGAGGTTTTAGAAAGGATCACCGAAGAGGTGGATTGGGCGCAGTTTGCATTGGATCTAGGCTATTTCGATCAGGCGCATTTTATCAAAGACTTCAAGCGGATGGTAGGCAAGAGTCCAGAAGAGTACTCGAAGAGTATTCATTCCACGCAATTCACCTGACATTCGGCACCAGCGGTCTTTAAGATCTTCACTATATTAGGATTTTCGTATCTATCTTTTTGCACCGCCCAGTCCATCGGGGTCCAACCGTTATTGTCCTTCTCGTTAACCTTGGCTCCTGCCCTTAAAAGAAGCTTCAATGCTTCTTGGTCGCCACTTTCCGCCGCCTTATGCAAAGGAGTCCATCCGTCGTCGTTTTTCATATTCACGTCGGCGCCTCTTTGCAGTAACATCAAAACGATTTCGGGATAATTTACGGATAGATGAAGAGGGGTCATTCCATCATTTCGGGTCACATTCGGATTGGCGCCCGATCGCAAGAACAATCCTGCAAGGTCATAGAAACCGTGAGCTACCGCTCTATGAAGCGGAGTCTCTCCGTCCCCGTTCTTGGAATTCAATTCCGCTCCTATCTGCAAAAGAAAACTGGAGACTTCATAATAACCGAAGCCTGCTGTCTTATGCAAAGGGGTGTTCCCTAAATAGTCCTTTGTATTCGGATCTGAACCTCTTAATACAAATCGAACGATCTCGTCTAAATTCCTTTGTCGAATGGATTCGAAGAACTGCAGATCCAGATCTGAATTCGTCTTCAGGGAATTTCTAAGTATCTTTAATGAATCGGCACTGATGAGGATTGTATCGTTCCCCGCCAATCTTTCGGCAGCTGTCTTGTCGGAGTGAGGATCGACGGCATTCGGATTGGCTCCCAGTTTGATGCAGGAATCTATTTCTATCTTCGACTTTCTATCGATCGCCTCTAAAAGAAGAAGGTCCGCTTTGGATTGATCGAATAAATTCTCTCCTACTTTGGATGCGGTTTGGTTCCTGAATTGATTGAAGTTCTTGATCTGTTCCTCCGAAACAAATTCGGATCTGCCAAGGGTTTCTAACACGGCTCTAAATCCATCTCGGATCTTTTCTATATGGATCTTCTTAGATTCGGGATCCGATTCCAATCCTTCTGCGAGAAAGGACTTTTCCAAACTCTGATAGAATCCGGAAAGCTTACTTTGCAAATAGGAACGACCAGTGATCTCAGAAGTAACAATCTTCCTTTCGATCCTTGCTTTTACGGCGGAGAAGTCCGGATTATTTTTGATCTTAGAGAGATCGTTTCGGATCGATCTATAACTTTGGATGGCACCCGTAAAATCGAAGTCGGAATACTTGCGATCTCCCTCCTTCTCTTCCAAACCAAAAACCGCAAGACTGGTCTTTTCGATCCTATCGTCTAACGCCTTTTCGAAGTCTTTCAACCTATACACGTCCGCCGTCTTGGCGAGATAGGAAAGCTTTAGCTTTTTATAATCCGAATTTAAGTTCTTTAAGTCGGAGACTTCTCCTCCTTTGCTCGCTTTAGAATCCAAGTTAGAGAGAGAGTCCTGGTAAGATAAGAAATATGCAGAGGAGATCTTAGAGCGGATCGCCTTTAGATAATCGGAAATCTCTTTTTTGGATCTGTCTGATAATCTTTCTTCCAGCGCTGCCAAGGTCTGGATATATTCAGAGATCGATTTTTCGTATTTCTTTTCTCGAACAAGTTCGTCCGCGTAAGAAAGCCTGGGTCGGATCGCATCCAAAAGACCTTTCGCACTTTGATCTTCCGTTTTGAAATCTAAGGCATTGATCTCTCCGTTCTTATCCGTTTGGATCTTAAAATTGGAGAACTCAACTTTATCCGTGGGTCCTGGATACGCGGCTGCAAAATTAATAGAGTATTTCGGATCTATGAGTTTTCGACCCGCTTCCGAAGAATAATAATCGATCTGATATTCCGGAAATTCCAGATCGAAAGAAATCTTGATCGTATATGTGAGAGCTACCGAATCTCTTTTTTGGGCCCGGAGATTGATCTTATATCCTTTGCCGGAAGTGAAAATAGTTCCTGAGATGAGTTCATCCGCATCGATTGCGTCCGCGATCTGCTTCATGCAAATCTCATCGCTGCAATTCTGTCTTTGCTTCAACTCCGCTTGTTTCAAAAGAGCCGCTAAGGAATCGTCATCGGCAATATTATATTTTCCTTCGAAATTATGCAGGATGGAATTGATGACTCCGTTCCTAAAACGATTCTCTAAGGATTTGGGAACTCCCGTCTCAAGTTTAAAATTGTGCACATAGATCTTAGGGATCGAGTTTTCTTTAGAGACAAGGGATCTCTCAGATATCGCAAAAGAGAAGAAAAGGCCGAGGATCAAAAGAGATCTCAAAGCGAATTTCAGGAGAATAGGGGGCAGATCCAAGATCCGAAACTTTATATTCCTAAATTTCATTTTCCTACTCTTTCCTGCAAGGGGCTAGCTTCCAAGAGAAGGTAGTTCCCATTGATCTCTTTATTACGAAAAGTTAAACCTAGGTCCTGTTGGAATTCTTTCAAGAGGGAATATAATCTTCCCGCGTCAAACAATGCTTCTACCTCAATTAGGATCCTACCGTTCTCCGTTTTCCCTCTTTCTAAGACGGAGTTCACACCTTTTAAGGAACGAATTCTGGAAGCGAATTCCGAGTCTACAAATTGGTCGTACGAGATCTTTTCTATCTCGATCCGAATGGAATGTCCTCTTTTCCATTCTTCCGATAATTTCTTTTTCAATGCGGGAACAAGCTGGGTAAAGATCTGTTCTCTAGCTCTTTCCGTTCCGTACTGCAGATCGATTGCAGGGCTTCCACCATAAGCAGTATCGGAAGCAAGCACTCTATAACTTTGGGCCTCCACCAATTTATATTGAAAACTTGCATATATGGATCTTAAAGAAGAAGATTCCAAAACTCTATCGCCCTGCCTTACGGAGAAGGTTCCGAAAAGCAAAAGTTCGCAATTCTCTTTTTGAGCTAGGACCTTGGCAGACTCAAATAGGTCTTCTTCTGAATTTGAAGAGCTTTTAGAATTCGGATCTAGTTCTGAATTGGAGGAACGTTTGGACCTTGGATCCATTCTTGAGTCGAGCCGGTTTTCAGCTTTAGGGTCCGGCTTATATCTGGATGAGTTTTTAAATTTAGAACTCGCATCGGATAATTCGAATCCTTGTAGTAAGGAGAGAAGTTTGATCTCACTTTGCGTATTTGAAATTTGCAAAGTAGAATCTCCTATCTTCTCGCTTACAAAGACGAGTATTTTAGGTTTTCCTAAAATTTTATATCTTTCTTCCAAAGCGTTGCCGGCTGCCTTTGCGTTCACAAAACCGGAGGCAAGAATGCTGCTCTTTCCCTGAGTGTCAATGCGACGCAGGATCTTGAAGTCCCGGATGAAACCTTCTCTGGAAGATTGTACTAAGAACTCTTTCGTGCCCGAATCCAAAAGGATCGAATTTGATTCGATGAATTCTCCTAGGACCTTATCCAACATGAGAAGCTTCGCATTTCGTTCGGCCTCGATCGGGGTTTGGCCCTCTGCTTCCACTTCTACATATCCCGGATCGAGTATCTGCTTTGGATTTGCACTCGCACAGGCTCCGAGAAGGAATGCAAACAGAGCTAAGAGAGTGATGAAACGGAGATGATCTTTCCCATTACGGATATTATCTTGCACTCCGTCCGAAGAATGATAGAAGTAAATTCTCAAGACTTATTTCCTATTCTCTAACACTGAGATCATTTTGGACCAATTCGCTTCCGTATAACCGAATTCTTTGAATAGGATTTCCTTTTTTCGAAGCACAAATGTAGTGGGGGTTCCCGGAAAGTCGAGGATCCTCATACTCGTCTGAAAGCTATCGAAGTAAACCGAGGTAGGCTTCTGCACGCCCAGGCTCTTGGCAAATTCGGAAGCGGAGATGGCATCATCTCCTAAAAACACGATCCATAAATGTAATCTGTTCTTTGGATTGGATAGATTCCATTTTTTAGAATATTGTAATAGATTCGGGACTTCTTCCTTGCAAGGAGGACAGTTGGAGCTTGTGAAATTGATAATGACCAAGTCCCCTTCTTTCAAATTTTCCAACTCTTGGTACAAGGTTTTTCTCTCCATGTCCAGAGTATAGAGAGGGATGTTCGGGATAAGCTTTAGATCCTTATCCTCTGCGAATACGTTTACGCTTAGAACAATGCAGATCAGGATTTGCGCAAAAGTTTTCATACAGAAAGAAGAATGGATCGATCTTCTTATGATTAGGACCCGAAAGGAATGCGATTTCCTCCCGATATTCCGGATTTTAGAATGAAAGCTACCTGGATGGGAGGAAAAGCGTCGCTTATTCTTCTTCCGAAGAGAAGGAGAAGATAAAGGCTCCGATCAAGGTTAGCACGGACTGGTAAAATACCCAGAGCCAAAGAAGTTTGATCGGAAAGGCTCCCGTAAATTGGGAGATCGCGAGGGCAGGGGCTGCGTAAGCCGCGATTGAAAAAGAGAGTCCTGCGACTAATCCTCCCAAAAGTCCGTAGGGAAGAGAAGGCCTCGCAAGAGTCACCAAGAGTCCTAAAAAGAAAACTTGGATCAAGTCCGCTACGATCGGTCCTACCCAGACGATCTGAGAGATAGGAATGAAGAAGTTTTTCAAGTTCGGATCGTAGTAGAAAACGGAAAATAAAAGAGTTCTTAATGTTACGGAGGCTACTTCCCAAACTCCTAGGGCTACGAAAAATCTGAGTAAGAATTGATTCCAATCTTTTGTGGTGCGTAAACCCATTCGTCGATCCTATACTTTAGTTTGTTAAACCGCGTATTGTAGGAGTTCCTACAAGCCTTTGATAAAATAAAAAAGCCCGGGGTTACCGGGCTTTTCCATCCTTTTTTTAAGAAAGAACTTATTTTCCTACTACGAACACGTAGTTGGTGGTTGCTGATCCTCCGATATTGAGCATCAGTCCGTTTTTAGCTCCTTCTACTTGGTAGTCACCTGCGGTTCCGGTAACTTGTTTGTAGATGTCTAACATCATTCTCACACCGGAAGCTCCCACAGGATGTCCTGCACCGATGAGCCCGCCGGAAGGATTGATCGGTTTCTTACCGTTAAAGTCGATCACACCGTCTTCGATCGCTTCGTGCTCTTTGCCTGGCTGAGTGATCCCGAAAGCGGAGATCGCTGCGTATTCGGAAGAGGTAAAGCAGTCGTGAGTTTCGAACACGTCGATATCCTTGGTGTTCAAACCGGAACGATCATATGCATCTTTTACGGTTTGGCGAGTCCAAGGAAGAACCCATTTGTCCCCTTTGGATTCGGCAACCTTCGCATCGAAAGTAATAGGAGCCACTCTGTGTCCCCAACCTTTGATCTTAGGATAAGCGGAAAGTTTGGTTCCCTTCTTCTTAGCAAACTCTTCTGCGTAATTCTTATTAGCGAGAACTACAAGAGCTGCACCGTCGGTTACCTGAGAACAGTCGGTGATCGCAAGACGTCCGCCTACTGCCATGTTGAATTCACCGCCGCGAGCGTTTGCATGTTCTTTGTTCATGAACCAAGAACGAGTTTGGGCTTTCGGGTTACGTTTTGCGTTAGCGTAATTGATCCTGGAAATTTCAGCAAGAGCTCCCATATAACGCTTCTCATCCAGCTTGTAACGCTCTAATAGAACGTCCGCGAGTTTTCCGAAAAGTTTAGGGAATGGGAATTGGACTCCCTTCGCTTCTTTTTCGTAATAAGCTGCGGTTCCTAAGAAGTCGCCACCTACGGAAGAAGAAACAGTCTTCATGATCTCCATACCTACTACGATAGCAACATCATAGTCTTTGGAGCGAAGTTTGGTTTGAGCAGCGTCCAGAGCAACTGAACCGGATGCGCAAGCAGCTTCGTAACGAGCTCCAGGAACTCCATAGAAGCAAGGATCTACTTCGGTTAAGAATGCGCCCATATGTCCTTGGACTGCATATTGCTCTGCGTCGAAGTTCCCTACGAACACTCCGATGCGATTTTGCTTGTTCAGCTTTTTGATTTCGTCAGGAGTAAGACCGACTTTTTCCAATCCATCTTGTACGGCTTCGCGGAATAAGGACATGAAGGTTTTTCCTTCTTTGGTCCAGTTGCGCTGAAAGTCTGTTTGTTCTCCACCGAGTACATAAACTGCGTCTTTCATTGATTCTTTCCTCCCCTATTATCCTTTAAAAAGAGAACGAGCGTCCAGGATATCTTTCAATTGATAGAAAGGCTTTCCTGCTTTCGCCTTTGCCAATATTTCCGGTACCGGAAGTTTAGCCTTAGTGATTAGACTGATTGCTTCTTTCGGTCCGCCTAAGAAGTCTACGAATGCGGATGCTGGAGCCCAATTAAATCCTGTTCCCATTGCAAGGTCAGTCATTTCCTTTGTCTCCACAACTTCTCCTACGAGAGAAAGAGAGTAGCTTACATAGCGAGCAATGAAGTAACGAGCGATATCCGCTTCGAGTCCTTTCGCTTCTTTCACTATGTTCATAGCGCCGATATAATCTGCTTCGCCGATTCTGCGGTTTGCTTCTTTGATGAAAGGAATATCGAATTTAGGGACCGGCACATAAAGATCGCCTTTGATATCGTAATAAAGCTTCTCTTTCTTTCCGTCAGGAGTCTTGGTCATCTTGTAGAGACCTTGTCCGGATTTTCTTCCTAAGTCACCTTTATCGATCAACTTCTGGAAATAACCTGGGAGTTTGAAAGTAGAATGCGCCGCGTCTTTAGTCATCTCATAGAGGTTGTCTACGATCGCTTTATGCACATCCAGACCCACGAAGTCAGCAGTGTCCAGAGGAGCCATCGCTCTTCCCGTATAACCGCTCATGATCGCATCGATCAATGCGATACCGCCCTTGTCGGAATATTCTTCCGCTTTGATAGCAGCCTCGTTGATAAGCTGGAATCCGATCCTGTTCCCTGCGAATGCAGGAGTATCGTTCGTATAAACGACTGCGCGTCCAAGGGTCTTAGCGAGATATTCTCCTAATTTCTTGGTAACTTTTTTATCGTTCCCTGCATGAGTCACTAATTCGCAGAGGATCATCTTGTACGGAGGGTTGAAGAAGTGAGTTCCGTAATAATGTTTCTTTCCGTCCTCGTCAAAAGCGTCCGCCAAACGAGCGATAGAAAGTCCGGAAGATACCGTAGAAACGATCGTACCGGGTTTACGAGCCTTAGCGATTCTCTTATTGATAGGCTCTTTTACTTCATAGCTTTCGGCAACGAGTTCGAAAACCCAATCTGATTCGGAAACGGCTTTTTCCAAATCTTGGTCATAAGAACCGGGAATTAATCTAGGACGGATTGTGTCCGTTTTGATGGATGAAATGGCCTTTTCGATCCCTTCTTTTGCTTTATTTACGTCCCGAGCAAGCATGTGGACTTTTGCCTTACCAAAGGCTGCCACAATAGCTGCGGATCCGGCGCCCATAGTCCCATTAGCGCCGAGGACGGTTACGGTTTTAATTTCCCTCATGAACATACCAACATTTATAGGTTTTTTAGAGTTAATCCCTGTTTAAAACAGGACTTTGGGAGGGAAAGGCTTTTTTCACAACCGAAATGCCTGCTTTAGCCGTTTTCTATAAGACTTTGTAGAACGGACGTTACGTTCGAAAAAAAACAGTGTTTCCTAAAAAATCGCATTTTCTCTCGAATCGGATTCGATTCCGGGACTTCACGGAGGGGTCGTCACCATCTACAGGGAAAGGACCTACTCGAGTGAGGGAGGGGTATACCGGCCATTTATCATCCTTCTTTATTAAATTATAATAAGGTTTCCCGCTTGCGTCTTCTTCGATCGGGATAAAATTCTTCCGATAATTTAGATTAATAAGCGAAGTTCTAATAGAACGAGATCTTTTTCGGAGGGATTCGCTTTTATGAATATAGAGAAGAGCTTAATAGACATTCTCTGGGTTTTAGTTTGTTCCGGTCTAGTCTTGATCATGCAGGGGGGATTCCTTGTCCTAGAGTCGGGGCTGACCCGTGCCAAGAACTCCATCAATGTGGCCATCAAGAACGTGGCCGATTTTGGAGTAGCAACTCTTCTCTTTTACACATTCGGTTTCGGTCTTATGTTTGGAGCGACTTGGAACGGGATCATAGGGACTTCCTTATTCGCTCCCGTCTTTCCGGAAGGAAAGGCCTGGCCTCCTACATTCTTCTTATTCCAACTAGTGTTCTGTGGAACGTCTGCCACCATAGTTTCAGGTGCAGTTGCAGAAAGATTAAAATTCCATTCTTATCTGATCGCAACGGCTTTGATCTCAGGTGTTATCTATCCGATCGCAGGACATTGGTGTTGGGGCGGAAGTTTAACGGGAGAAGAACACGGATGGCTCGCGTCCAAAGGTTTTCATGATTTCGCTGGTTCCACTCTAGTGCATAGCGTGGGAGGTTGGGTTTCGCTCGCACTTCTTCTTGTAGTGGGACCTCGTATCGGAAGATTTCCGGAAGAAGGAGGAGCCAAGGCAGTCACCGGAAGTAATTTACCTATGGCAATGCTAGGCGGGATCCTTCTTTGGTTCGGATGGATGGGCTTCAACGGAGGAAGTACATTAGGATTTAATGAAAAAGTTCCCGGCATTATTTTAAATACGATCATCTCTTCCGGATTTTCCCTGATGGTTGCTATGCTATCCGCTTGGTTGATCAAAGGATTTCCGGAAGCGACTGCTCCTCTGAACGGCTCACTTGCTGGACTCGTAGCGATCACTGCAGGAGCGGACTGTTTTACTCCGATCCAGGCCGCGATTATTGGAAGCATTGCGGGTGCAATGGTACTTCCCGCCGAAAAACTCTTAGAAAGATTTAAGATAGACGATGCAGTCGGAGCCATCCCAGTTCACTTGATTGGAGGGATATGGGGAACGATCGCAGTAGGACTCTTCGGGAATCTGAAATTGATCGATCCGAATATCGAGAGATCCTCTCTACTCGTGATCCAGATCATCGGGATCGTTTCCGTAGGAGGATTCGCATTCGGTTTGTCCTGGTGTATCTTTAAATTTCTGAATACGTTCTCTTCTCTCCGGGTCGATGGGGACGAAGAGAGAATGGGACTGAATATCTCGGAGCATAAGGCAACTACCGAGCTGATCGATCTCTTTCTCGCGATGGATTACCAAAGAAAAACAGGAGATTTGGCTGTGGATGTTCCCGTGGAACCTTTTACCGAAGTCGGTCAGATCGCAGAACGTTACAATTTGGTTCTAGATACGGTGAGAACCACTCTCGCAGAGAATGAAAAGGCAAGGGTAGAGATCGCTAACGCATACGAAAAAGTCCAGATAGAGCAGGACAAAGCGGAGAAGCTTCTTCTGAATATCCTGCCAGGAAGTATAGCCGAGGAATTGAAGTCCAATGTGGGTCTGATTGCGGACAGCTATCCGAATGTATCCATCCTTTTTGCTGATATTGTTGGATTTACCAAGATCTCCGCTTCTATGAAGCCTGAGTCTGTGGTTCGTATCCTAAACGAAGTTTTCTCTCATTTCGACGTATTGGCCGAGAAATATAGACTAGAGAAGATCAAGACCATCGGAGATGCGTATATGGCTGTGGGAGGGCTTCCTGTACCCAATCAAATGCATCCTCTGTTAGTCGCTCATATGGCTTGGGATATGAAAGAGATACTTTCCAGGTTCCGATTGAAGAGAATGGGCACTAAACTTCGCATGAGGATCGGGATCAATACCGGTCCAGTGGTCGCTGGAGTGATCGGAACTAAGAAATTCATCTACGATATCTGGGGCGATGCGGTCAATCTAGCGAGCAGAATGGAATCTCATGGAGTCGCAGGTGAAATTCAGGTAACGGAATCGACTGCAGATCTAATTCGATCCGATTTTGCTTTAACTGAAAGGGGAGAAATCAAAGTAAAAGGCAAAGGTTTAGTGAAAACCTTCTTGATCAGTCATCGACTTCGCTCTCCGGAAGAGAGCTTAGGTGATCTAGGATACTCCTTCAGTGCAAGTTAACGATCTCATTAAAGTATGATGGATCGTTTTAACTTGTTTAATGAAAGAAAATGAAAAAAGATTTTACTCTTTTTGCTCCAAGTCTTACGAGTGGAAATTTACTCTAGAAATAACGGAAAGATTTCCCCCAGATACAAGGAGTATCTACCATGGTAGCTAAGAAGAAAGCAAAGAAGAAAGCCGCACCTAAGAAAAAGGCGGCCAAAAAGAAAGTAGCTAAGAAAAAGCTAGTCAAAGCCCCAAAAAAGAAAGCAGCCAAGAAAAAAGTCGCTCCTAAGAAGAAAGCAGCGGCTAAGAAGAAGCCTGCTTCTAAACCGGTGGCTCGTCCTGCAGCTCCAGTTGCAACCCCCGAGCCTACGCCTGCACCAAGCCTGTTTCCTTCCGGAGGATTCGGCGGTTCAAGCGACGGAGAAAGCAACGATTAAGATTGCTTTTTTCTCGGAAAAAACTGGTCCCGCTCCCTTTGGGGGGCGGGATGTTGCTCTCCTCCCTTCTTCTATTCTTCCCCAATATCCTATTTAGCCAAAGTCCCCCTATATACGCAAAGGTGCTATGCGTAGGCGCTACAGAAGGCTGTGAGTGCAGGATCTCGGAAAATCAGACGATCCGTATCTTTCACGGAGAGGCGGTCGTTCTGGAGGAATTTGCGCAAAACGCGGATACTTGGAAGATCAGGAATTCTTCCAAGAAAAGTTGTGCGTATCCACGCAAACAATTGAAGCCTCTTGCTTATCAAAGTGGGTTTCGTCCCATGCAGACGAGTCGGGATCATTCTCCTAAGTCATTGTATCATTTACTCCAACAAGAAGATGTGGATGCATTGGGGAATGTGGAAACACAGAGTCTTGGCGCCTATTATCCGACCTACTATCATCTCGCCTTAGAAGAGGCCTTTCCTGGCACCGAGATCCCCGCGTATTCTACTTCGGGAAAAGAAATAGGAAGAGCCTCTGCGACATTTCTAGAACAGGTTCGCTGGGAAGGAAGTGGGATCGCAAAAGATGGGAAGAAATACCATTTCGCAGGAGAAGGAAAATACGAACTCTACGATCTGGAATGGGGTTGGGGCGCTGGCTATAATTATCAGGTCTATCCCTATCGGACTCTTGCGATCAGTTTTAAGGACCTATGCGAGAAGTTGCGATCCAAGATCTCTTCCTGCAGTAAATCTAAGGTGATCGGAGCACTTGCCTATATTCCTAAGATCAAAGAGAAACGGATCCGAATGCCGGATGGCAAACATCATGACGGATACTTTTGCCTGAACGATACTGGATCGCCTCTGTATATCCGAGACGATAGAATGGACATCTTCGTAGGAATTCACGGAGGAGGAAGTCCTTACCAACCTTCCGAACTTTCCAGGAATATATTCTTGGACGCTGGGATTAATCCCTTGTATCCGTCTGATTGGCGCCTCTACACTTCTGAAAAAGAAAGATTCTGGTGTCCTAAAGACAAACTTCCTCGCAATCCTCATTCTCCGATCGAAGGAGAATGCAAATTAGATTACCATGCGATCGCACCGGAGAAAGGAATGGAGATGAGGATATTCTTCAGAAAAGACGGAAGTCTGATCCGTTGCAAACCTTAGGAAGAGATCGCGTGATCCACTAGGATCAGTATATTGATCAAAAACAAGTGAAGAATGCTAAAGAAGAAGAATCCTCTCGCGAACTTAGGCTCAGGATTTCTCAAAAGCTTTATCGAAAGATAAATGATGGATATGCTCAGGATAACCGAGGCCGCCATATACAAAACACCCATAGAAGGCTCGGCCCAATAGAATGCAAATACTGAGCCTACATAGAGTACAGTGTAGAACAGAATAGAACGTCCCGTTTCCTTGACCCCTTTTACTACAGGAAGCATTGGGAAGTTTGCATCGCTGTAATCCTCTTTTAAGAAAATGGCAAGCGCCCAGAAGTGAGCCGGGGTCCATAAGAAAATCATTAAGAACAGGATCCAAGCAGGTAAGGGAAGATTATTACTGACTGCTGCATATCCGATCAAAGGACCCACGCAACCGGCCACACCGCCTATTACGATATTCTGATGTGTTCTAGGCTTTAATAGGATCGTATAGAGAAAGACATAGGCAAGCAACGCCGCGAACGCGCAGATCGCAGTCAGAAGATTTGCAAAATAATACAGTACCCAAAATGCGAGTCCCGTCATTAGGAACCCTACGATGATCGCAGTGGTTATGCTGATCCTTCCTGCTGGGATCGGACGGTTTGCAGTGCGTTTCATCTTTGCATCCCTGTCCTTCTCCAATGCTTGGTTGAAGATAAAGGACGCAGAAGACATTAAGAATGTACCTAGCAAGGTCGTGAAAACAAGAAGTAGGCTAGGGGATTCAGTGGATCCAAGATACATTCCAGGAATTGCGGTTGCAAGGACGAGAGAACTCACTCTCGGCTTGATCATCTGGTTCCAATCGGAAAGGAAATCTTTCATATTAAGCTACCTTTTCCTTGGGCAGTTCGGATGCCCTTTGCAACCAGATCGCATACACGGATAAGAATAGAAGGACCGCTACTCCGGTATGGGCCGCAGTGATCAGCTTAGGGAGCTTCATATAAACGTTTACGACCCCTAATCCGATCTGAATTAAAAGTAGAACGATTGCCATCCGTACATATTTCTTGGTTTTTGGGGAGAACTCTCGTAATATTCCATAAAGGTTTATTATTAAAAGATAAAATGCCACCAAGTATGCACCGAATCTGTGCTGGACTTGGATCTGCATTTTAGGTTCGGGAACGGAAGGGATCCATTCTCCGTTGCAAGTCGGGAATTCCAAACAAGCGAGGCCTGCGTAATTGGAACTTACCCTTCCTCCCAAAATGATCTGGAAGAAAATTAAGAGTACTCCGATCAGAAGAGGGATCTGTTCTTTCATTAGAAGGGAGTTACCGGAAACGAATTCATTCGTTTGAGTTTCATTCCTGAGATGGATGGATTTCAAGGTCGCGGTAAAAATGCAGAGCAAGAACAGGATCGCATTGAGCAAATGAAGATTCACTGTGGCAGGATCCAATGACCAGAGAACAGTAAGTCCTCCCAAGGTAGCTTGAGAGAGGATCAAAAGGATCCCTACAATGAAATAAGGAAGAAAAGGTTTTCTTAATTCTTTAACGCTGGCAGTCCAAACAGTTCCGCCGATCAAGATGAAACCCAAGAACATGGAATAGAATCTGTGACCTACTTCCATGAAGATCTTGAAATCGAAATCAGGGAAAACTTTTCCGAAGCAGAAAGGCCAATCAGGACAAGCAAGACCTGAATCGGTAGCTCTCACCAATGGTCCGTATAAAAGATTTAAAAAGATAAGAACGGTATATATGAGTAGAAAGCGAGAAAACTTTCCGAAATGAGAATAATTCGATGCGGTCATTCTGTTTCGCTCGTAGATCCGAGCTTTGTTACCATACTTGAGCGGGCGGGATTTGGAGCAAGAGATTTGGTAAGTATCGATTTGAACCATAGTTTGCTCTGAGACTGATTCTCACGGATTTTATGTCGAATGCGGATCTTCAGAGATCCCTAAAAACAAAAACGCTTCCAAAAAAAGTATAGGTCTTCGAGACTGGTTGCTATCTTCGCTTCTCAACAGAGCGAATCGCTTTTTTCTTATATTTAGGAGCCTTTATCCATGAGCCAAAACAACGACCATTACAATAAGGCAGGTTTTTGGACTTTCGTGGTCGTGTTGACCGCAAACATTCTTTATTTTGTGTATCTTAGCGCATTCCACCACGGAGTGAAAGACTACAATAAAGTAGCTCCTTCTAACACTTCGGCGCCGGCAAAATAAGGAAGATCGCAAGGACTAAGAACTTGGTCTCTCGCAATTTACTGCAGCGGGTTCAAAGAGTTGCTGCGGTCCTAATATTCTTCTTACCCTTCTTCTCCCTTTTATCCTACGATTCGGAAAGAGTGCTGCCAGCTCATGCTGTTCCTCCCGAGTTGGAAGGTGTAGGCTTAGAAGAAAAGCTAGGCAATTCCATCGATCCTAATTTGAGCTTCATCGACGAAGACGGAAAGCAGGTTCGCATCGGGGATTATCTCAAAGAAGGAAAACCTCTTCTTCTTACCCTAGTATATTACAGATGTCCTACTCTATGTAATCTTTATCTAAACGAACTTTCGAACGCTCTCAAAGAACTGAGTTGGGAAGTTGGTAAAGAATTCAATTATGTTGCCGTAAGTTTCGATCCGAAAGAGAAACCGGACCTCGCAAAACAAAAGAAAGAGGTTTATGTCAAAGATTACGGCAGAGGGAACGGAAGCGGTTGGAGTTTTCTAACCGGGAACGATCCGGAGATCAAGGCACTTGCATCCAGCCTCGGTTTCACTTATAAATGGAATCCTTATAACGACCAATGGGTTCACGTATCCGTTGCGTATGTCATTACTCCCGAAGGAAAGATTTCACGCTATTTGAAAGGAATTCCGGTGGAGGAACGCACGCTGCGTTTGTCTCTTGTGGAGGCTGGAGATGGCAAAATCGGCGATTTGACCGACCGCGTTGCCCTTTTTTGCTTCCAATTTGATCCATCCAAAAATAGGTATACATTATACGCATTCAATATCATGCGAATCGGCGGTTTTCTCACCGTCCTCGTTCTTGCAGCGTTCTTATTCCTCTTTTGGAAGAAACAAAACTCGTCTAGTATAGTATAAAAAAGGAAGGAGTGATTTCGATCCGATGAATTGGTTCTCTTTTATTCCGGCTACAAGCTTTATGCCGGTTCCAGCGACTAAAGAATCGGGAGATGTGGATAATCTTTACATCTTTCTTCTTGTTTCGGGCCTTATCTCTTTTATCATTCTCATCGGGGGAATGGTAATATTCATTTTCAAGTATAGAAGGAAAACCGAGGACCAAAAAAGCGCGTATATCACGCACAACACTCTTGCAGAGTTTCTTTGGTCCTTTATTCCTTTCGTGATCATGATGGTGATCTTTGCTTGGGGATGGGATGTGTTCCATGACCTTCGCAAAGTCGGCGAGAAAGGCGATGTTGAGGTTCACGTAACCGCTCGTCAATGGGCTTGGACCTTCAAATATGCGAATGGCATCGAGATAAACAGCCCAACAGGCGACAAATTAGAGCCGAATCTTCCTGATTCTACTCTCTTAAAGCCTGAAACTGTAGTAGTGCCATTAGGCAAAACGATCCGTTTCGTTCTTACCTCCGACGACGTTCTTCATAGTTTCTATGTTCCTGCATTTCGGAACAAAATGGACGCAGTTCCTGGCAGAAGGACCACTTTCACTTTCACTCCGATCGAGAAAGGGGACTTCACCGTATTCTGTACTGAATATTGCGGAACCAAGCACTCCAACATGATGGCTACGATCCGAGTCGTTGACTCAGAGCAATTCGCAGCATGGCAAGCCGCAGAGATCGGTAAAAAAGCCGGAGCAGCGGATGCTGGCCCTGCGCAAAGAGGAGAGGCCTTGTTCAAAGGTAGCCTCGGTTGCAGCGGATGTCACTCCATCGACGGTTCCAGAATTGTTGGTCCGAGCTTCAAGGGACTTTACGGCAATAAGAGAGACTTTGCCGACGGATCTTCCGTAGTTGCCGACGATGCTTATATCAAACAATCCATCCTTGTTCCTACCGCGAAAGTCGTGGCTGGATTCCCTCCTGCAATGTCCTCCTTTCAAGGAAGGATCAAAGAGGAAGAGATCAAGGACATCATCGAATTCATTAAGACCCTTAAATAGGATTACGGACAATGGCCCACGATCAACATAATTACCTGAATCACCAAAAGGGGATTTGGTCCTGGCTTACGACTTTAGATCATAAGCGTATCGGGATCATGTACTTTGTCGCAATCATGAGCTTCTTCTTTTTAGGAGGGGTCTTTGCACTTTTGGTTCGCGCCGAATTATTCACACCGGGGAAAACCCTTTTCTCCGCAGACGTTTACAATAGAATGATGACCTACCATGGAGCCATTATGGTGTTCATGGTGATCGTTCCGGGAATTCCTGCAATTTTTGGAAACTTCGTTCTACCGATCATGATCGGAGCAAAAGACGTCGCCTTCCCAAGATTGAACCTAATGAGCTGGTACATGCTGATGATCGGAGCTGCGATCACCGGTTCCACTCTGTTCATGCAAAACGTAGATACCGGTTGGACATTCTACACTCCTTATTCTTCCATTAAAACTGGATTGGGTGTGATCCCGATGGTTCTGGGAGTATTCATCATTGGATTCTCTTCGATCCTGACCGGTCTGAACTTCATCGTTACCACTCACAAATTGCGTGCTCCTGGAATGACCATGAACAGGATCCCTCTTATGGTTTGGGCGCTCTATTCCACAGCGATCTTACAGGTTCTGGCAACTCCGGTACTTGCGATCACTCTGCTTCTTTTGATTGCGGAGAAGACTCTGGGAGTCGGTATCTTTGATCCTCAATTGGGCGGGGACCCGGTTCTGTTCCAGCACTTCTTCTGGTTCTATTCTCACCCTGCGGTTTATATCATGATCCTTCCAGCAATGGGTGTGATCTCCGAGTTGGTTGCCACCTTCTCTCGTAAGACGATCTTCGGTTACACCGCAATCGCTTACTCTTCCTTGGCAATCGCGGGAGTTTCCTTCTTGGTTTGGGGACACCATATGTTCGTGTCCGGACAATCCGAGTTCGCAGGGATCCTATTCTCTTTCATCACGATGCTTGTAGGGGTTCCTACTGCGATCAAGTTGTTCAACTGGATCGCTACCATGTATAAGGGAAGCATTCGTATGGATTCTCCGATGCTATTCGCACTCGGATTCATGTTCCTTTTCACCATCGGCGGTTTGACTGGAGTGTATCTGGCTTCTACCGGTATGGACGTTCACTTCCACGATACATACTTCGTAGTTGCGCACTTCCATTATGTGATGGTTGGAGGAACCTTGATGGCTCTTATGGGAGCCTTGATCTACTGGTTCCCTAAAGTTACCGGTAAGCTTTACAATGATACGATCGGAAGAATTTCCTGGGTCTTTATCTTCTCAGGATTTAACGTAACCTTCTTCCCACAATTCATCCTGGGAAATATGGGAATGCCTCGTAGATACTACGATTATCTTCCTACATTTACCGAGCTGAACCAAATGTCCACTTTCGGATCCTGGTTGATTGGGACCGGATTCTTGGTCGGGCTCTTTGGAGTGATCCTTGCTCTTCTAAAAGGAAAAGAAGCAGGTATGAATCCGTTCGGAGGAAAAACCCTCGAGTGGACGATTCCTTCTCCTCCTCCACATGAAAACTTTGAAAAGACCCCAGTACTGACCGGAGGGCCATATGAGTACCGCTAATCACGCGGGTGGTTTCCACCACGCTCATCACTTTGATAGCGCGGAACACCAATACGAATCTTCTAAACAAGGGATTTGGTTATTCTTAGTAACTGAGATCCTGATGTTCGGCGGATTGTTCGTAGGATATTCAATCTACCATTCACTGTATCCTCAAGTCTTCCATGCGGGAAGTAAGCAACTTTCCGTTACTCTGGGAGCCTTGAACACAGTCGTTCTTCTCTTTAGTTCCTTTACCATGGCTTTGGGAATTAACTATGTGCAAAGAGGACTCCGAAGCAAGGCGATCATCGCATTAGCAGTGACGATCGCTTGTGCTGGGATCTTCATGGTTGTGAAATACTTCGAGTACACTCACAAATTCCACGTAGGAACTGTTCCAGGCAAATATGCATACGAAGAAGAACTCAGTCCTTCCGGTGAGAAAATCACCAAAGTAGGTGCTCTTCTTGCAGAAGCTTCTAAACTTAGTGTAGAAGAGAGAGAGCATAAACTGCATTTGGACGAGACCGAATATGAACACCTGACTCTTTTGAACAATACCAAGAACTGGCCTTTGTTCTTCGGATTCTACTTCGTAATGTCCGGTATCCACGGTTTGCACGTTCTGGCCGGAGCCTTCTTGATCTTTTGGGTACTTTTGAAAGTGATCCGAAATAAAGTAGGTCCCGAATACTACACTCCTGTCGAAGGTGTGGGTCTATTCTGGCACGTAGTCGACTTGATCTGGATCTATCTTTTCCCTCTACTTTATTTGGTAGGATAAGTTCAGATAAACAGAAAGCGGGGAATATTCTTCGCTTCGTTGGAAAGCCGAAACATTCGTTTCGGCTTTTTCTTTTGATTTCGCCGGTTTCGTTCCGTTTTCGCTTAAAAAAACCGGGGCGGATCTTCTCATCTACCGATATTGAATAAGAGAGCCTATTCCTTTAGGCGCCGGTAGATGCATGCAAAACATAGATTATTCTAGAAGACTCAAACAAACCGGGAATCGAGGCCAGGCCCCTCGTTCGGGAGAGTCCTTTCCTACTGTGCAGACCATCCAGCATGTTCGGGGAACTTCTTCCCCTATTCGTTCTTTTCCAAGTTCTCGTTCCATCTTTCTGGTCTTAGTCGGGGCCATCTCCATTTTTACCGGAGGCGTTGTTGTAGGTTTGCGCTTGGATCAGAAGGAGCAGGCATTCGCTCAGAACGAAACCCAGTCTTTTTATAATGCCGGAAAATCCTCTCAGAAGGTGGAGCAGTCCGTAGAAGAGAGAGAGAATTCTTCTTCGGAAAATTCTTCCGTTTCGAACCAATCGAGCTCTTCGGAGAATGTTTCCGTATCCAATGTAAACTCTCCCGCTCCATCGAACGGTTTGAAATTCCCAGCTCGTTCCGATAAGGAAAATTATTTCCTCTCGATCCCGACCGAAGACTCGGTTGAGGCCATGGAGATTGGAAAGAAATTGCTAAGAGCAAGACCGGAGTTCCAGGGAAGATTTTTCCGCTCCAAGCAAGGGGAATTGTACGTCGGTTACTTTTATGGCAAAGAAGAAGCCATGAAAGCAATGGATTTAATTCGTCCTTTAAACGATCCGATTTTCCATCGCACTGCGGTGCATAAGCTTCAATTCTAAGATTTTCTAAGAGTCTTTTGGCTCAGAGAACCAAAATCATTTTTTCCTTGACTTTGCCCCAAAATTTGCTATATTTTTGGGCAGAGTTTTAACGGAAGTCTTAATACTAATTGGCTGGCAAAAAGAAACAATCTGGCTACGATCATGGCGTAGGTGACTACGTCGTCTATCCGATCCACGGAGTAGGTGAAATCACCGAAATCGCTAAAAAGGTTATCCTGGGAAAGAAAAAAGAGTGCTACGTAATGGAAATCCAGGGTAGCAAGATGAAGGTTATGATCCCAGTCGATAAGGCAAAACAGGTTGGTATACGACCTATTATCGACAAGAAGGACATTAAGAAAGTCATCAATCTGCTCAAAAAGGATGAGATCGATACGGAAGAGGACTGGAAGATCAGATACCAAAATAATCTGAACAAAATCAAGTCCGGTTCGATCTTCGAAGTGGCGGATGTGTGCAGGAATTTATTCCGTAGGGCAAACGGTAAAGAACTGTCCATCATGGAACGTAAATTGTACGAAAGTGCGTACAATCTAGTTAAGATGGAAGTCGCCCTAAGCAAAGGTGTTTCTCAAGAAGAAGCTGGAAACCTTGTTTCAGATGTTTTAGCTAGTACATTCGCTCCGGGAGAGAGAATCCCCGTAGCAACAGTAGATATAGACGAAGAATAATTCCGCTAAAACTCGAATCTATATTCGAAGGATTTGAGTTATGGCATATTTCTATAAAGGCTTAACGGCCGTCGTACTCTCCTCGGTGTCGTTCTTTGTAACGCAGAAACAAACTCAGGAGCTAGTATTTGCAGGCTCTAGTGCGGGGCTTGTACTCGTAATTTCTCTCGTACTTTTGTTCGGTGAAAATAAACTATTTCCTAAACTCCGCGGAGACGTTATTTTCTGCGTGGGAGTTGGTACCCTGATCGGTTTCGGAGTCGCTTGGTTTTTAGGAACCGTGATCCGTTTTGAAGAATTGAACCTAGCATTGTATTTGATCTTAGGGCTTTTCGGCGCACGTGCCGGAAAATCCTTTGCGAAAGAACCCGGTCTTTCCGTTTTCGGAGGCGGCGGTGGAGGTCCTACCTCTTTAGTCGATCCGTTTGGAGTCGCTTCCATCAATAAGGATGAAGTCAGAGATAAGATCCTGGATACTTCCGTGGTTATCGACGGAAGAATATTAGATATTGCTGATACACACTTTATCGATGGGCCTCTCATTCTTCCTAACTTCGTGTTGAGAGAGATTCAATTGATCAGCGATTCTTCCGATCCGATCAAGAGGGCTCGGGGCCGCAGAGGTTTGGAGATGCTGAATAAGCTCCAAAGAAAAGGCTCTATCGAAGTAAAGATCACTTATAAAGACTATTCCGACACAAGAGAAGTGGACGCGAAACTGATCAAGCTCGCTAGGGACACCGGTGGCAAGATCGTTACCAACGATTTCAATTTGAACAAGGTCGCTGAACTCCAAGGAGTGAAGGTGTTAAACCTGAACACTCTTGCAAACGCCCTGAAACCAGTGGTGCTTCCCGGTGAAGAATTGGGGATCCAAGTCATCAAAGAAGGTAAGGACGAAAACCAAGGTATCGGTTACTTAGAAGACGGAACCATGGTGGTGATCGAGAACGGCGGACATCTCGTCGGCAAAGAAGTTAAGGTCACTGTTACTTCCATTATCCAAACTGCTGCCGGTAAGATGATCTTTACCAAGGCTAACGGGAACGGTGGTGGCTCCGATAAAGGAGACCGCAGCAATGAAAAAGAGAACCGTGGCAACAAGGGTGGGGACAGAGACGATCGCAATCGCTATGATCGCCAAGAAAGAGGCGGAGAGGATCGCGGAAATCGCAAGGATTTCCAAAATAAGAACCAAAATCGCGGAAACTACCAAGATAGGGGCGATAGAGGGGACGATTTCGGGAACCGCAAGGATTTTCAAGATCAGCAACAGCAGCAATAATCTGCGAGGCAATTAGCCTTAAAGAGACAAAATACGGGTTGGATTTACGGCTTGCTTCTAAGTCCGACCCGGTTCCGAATTGACGGTATCCTGAAGCAAAAAAAAATCGAAATACGATCTCAATAAGGAGAGCCAAATGCAGGCCCAGACGCAAGTGAAGGGACTGAAGGAGCTCGGAATCGAGCCCTCCGAAGTCTTCCATAACCTTTCATACGACGAAATTTTCGAACACGAGAAGAATAACGGAGAAACGGTGCTTTCTTCTAACGGAACTATGATGGTTGATACCGGGATTTTCACCGGTCGTTCCCCCAAAGATAAATATTTCGTAGATGAACCTACTTCTAACAAAAATATTTGGTGGTCTCATATCAATTTCAAAGCTTCGGAGCAAGTCTTCGATGAGCTTTATGAGAAATGTGTAAATTACCTTAGCGGTAAGAAACTCTATGTTTTCGACGGATACGCAGGAGCGAACCCTGAAACCAGGATCGGTCTGAGAGTCGTTTCCGAGAAAGCATGGCAGCACCATTTCTGTACGAACATGTTCATTCGTCCTACTAAAGATGAATTGGCGAACCTTCTTCCTGAGTTCACAATCATCAACGCTTGTGGCGTTAAGAACGAGAAATACAAAGAACATGGTCTGAACTCGGACGTATTCGTGATCTTCCACCTTGGCAAAAAACTTTGCATCATCGGTGGAACTGAATACGGCGGAGAAATGAAGAAAGGGATCTTCTCGGTAATGAACTATAAATTACCGCTGCAAGGGATCGTTTCTATGCACTGCTCTGCGAATGTCGGAAATAAAGACGGCGACACCGCTCTTTTCTTCGGACTTTCCGGAACAGGAAAGACAACTCTTTCCACCGACCCGAACCGTAAACTGATCGGAGACGATGAGCATGGTTGGGACGATAACGGTATCTTCAATATCGAAGGCGGTTGCTACGCTAAGGTGATCAACCTGGATCCTAAGACCGAGCCTGAGATCTTCGAAGCCATTAAGAGAGATGCACTTCTCGAGAACGTGGTTTACGACGAAAAGACAAAGGTGGTCGACTACAGCTCTGCAGCCAAAACCGAAAACACCCGCGTCTCTTATCCTATCTACCACATCAAAAACATCCAAGTTCCTTCCAAAGGCGGTCATCCTAAAGTGATCATCTTTTTGACTTACGATGCATTCGGAGTTCTTCCTCCAGTTTCTCGTTTGTCTATCGAGCAAGCGATGTATCACTTCCTTTCCGGTTATACCGCAAAAGTTGCAGGAACTGAAAGAGGAGTTAAAGAGCCTACCGCTACTTTCTCCGCTTGTTTCGGTGCTGCGTTCATGACCCTTCACCCAACCGTTTATGCTAAACTCTTGGGAGAGAAGATGCGCAAGCATAACGTTCGCGCGTATCTGATGAACACCGGACTCGTAGGTGGAGCATACGGAGTAGGTAAGAGAATGAATCTTCCTTCTACTCGTAAGATCATCGACGAGATCATGAACGGAAACATCGATAAGTCCCAGTTCGTGAAACATCCAGTTTTCCAAGTAGAATATCCTAAAACTGTAGAAGGTGTGGATAGCTCCATTCTGGATCCTCGCGAGGCTTGGGCTGACAAAGCTGCTTACGATGAGTCTTCTAAGAGACTTGCAGGTATGTTCATTGAGAACTTCAAGAAATATGCCGAAGGTTCCAAAGATTACGATTTCACCGCTTTCGGACCTCAGCTCGGTTAATTAAGCCGGGACCCAATTTCAAAAGGAGTAGGAGAATTTTTCTCTTACTCCTTTTTTATGCCTTCGTAGATCGTAAGTTCTTGACAAAGCGTTGTGCGCCGCATAAATAATTAATATATAAATAAAGGAAACAGAAGCATGGAAAAGGAAATCAAAGAGGCATTGAATTTCGCGATCGGAGCCGCAAAGACTCTGAGAGAACAAGCCGATAGCATTCTTTTGAAAGTGGAAAAAGAATTTAAAGAGCTCTCCGCAAAAGGTTCCCAAGACCAAAGTGAAGTAGCTAATAATCTTCGTAAGTACATCGAAGACGCGTTACGCTCTGTTGAAGGTCTAGCCGGCCAAGTAAATTCCAAAGTAGAAGAAGTTAAAAAAGATATCGGAAAGAAAAATTCCAACGGATCTGCGGGCTAATCCTTTCCTGCGATCCGAGAGATCTGCATTTCTTAGATTATTATTCTTCTAATCTAATTAAAGCCTGGGATCGTCCGATTCCAGGCCCAGCCATTTAGCTAATCGATCTTTATAAGGCAAGGGTGGAGGACTTTCCATTTCTAGCTCGAAGGAAGTATTCCAAAGAGAGATCGCTTTTTGGAACTTAATATTCAGTATCTCTCTAATCTTCTCCTTGTAAGTGGTAAACCAAGAAGAAGGATCGAATCCTTTTTCGGCCAAATAACCTTCTAACAGATCTATGGTCCTATAATCGGAAGCGAGTGCAGAGTATGAAAAGGAATCGTCTGCGAACTCGGAAAAGATCTCTTCCCATTCTTCTGTGAGACTTCTCTCCTTATTTCTACAATCGTAAGCCTGGCAGATGGAAGCTCCGTAAAAGGAATAATTCTGACTACGAGCATCTCCGGAATACACCGGATGGATCATACAACCGATCCTACTTCTTACTTTGGTCTCAGAAGACGAAGTAATTTCCTCCGAAAGCATTCCTAAGAAAGGGCAATTGTAGGTGAGTGGATCTTTCTTTGCGAAGTCTTTCTCCGCATCTTCTCTGACCTTTCTAAACTCGGCCATTGTGTAGGGCTTCCCGAAGTCTACAGTTTGTTGAAAGGTCTCAGTCCTTTCTTTCAAAACGTTTCGGAGTTTGTCCGGAGGAAGTTCTAGATTAAAAAGTCCGCAGCAGGCTCCGCAGGAGAACGGAACATTTGCGGAAGGTTGGCAGAGGCCCACTCAAATACCGCCGTGAGGCAGATTTCCCGGTTTGCTGGATAGGAATCCTAAAAAGGCCAACTCAAGATCTTTGGTTTCAGGGTTTTCGACGATACTGCAATTGAGAGGGAAGATCTGTAATCTGTCTTCGTGGAATACGATTACCTTGCCTCTGTACTTCTCAATTTGCTCTCCGATAAAGTCCTGTTTGATCATTGGAGCAGCCACTAAGGAAGACTCAGGCTTCAGTCCGCGAAAGAATAGATGCGTATTCGAGTTCGTGGACACTAAGAAGATGCTGATCCTTTCTAATTCCTCTAACTCAGTAAGAAGATTTTCATAATAATATTGGAAGGTGATCAGATAGCCGTCTGCGGATTCAGGCTGGATCTGTCCCTTGGAATAGAGATCCATCCATTGGATCATTTTTTGGATCGTATCCTTGTTTGCAAAAAGGATCTCTGCGAGATCGGTAACCACGGGAGTGATCTCTAATTTTCTGAAGTCATGAAGGCATTGAAAGATCAGTTCCCACCATCTTTCGATATTGTAAGCGTCGTCCGGATTATTCGGGATGTATTTTCCTAAAGAATGGTTTTGGTGATCACTGAACAGGATCCCTCCGAGTATCTTGGAGAACTCTTCGAAGGACCGGATCAAACATTCCATTAATTGAAAGGAAGTTAGGGATTCTTCTTTTTGTCTTTCGGTGAATTGATAATAAGAAGATGCAATTGCGCTAGGATAGAATTTGAATATTAAAGAAGGGTTAATGATCTTATGGACCGGTTTTCCTTTGGAAGGATCGGACACGACTCGAATGATAGGTTGCCCATGCAGACTATAATTCGTCCAAGTCAGATCGCTTGGATCATAGTTCCTTCTCGCATGTTCTTTTGCGAGATAGAGAGATTCTCCAATGCTCTTGTCCGCGAATAAATTCGTATAGAATTGGATCGTGAAATCGATCGTGTTCTGGTTGTCCGCGATCTCCCAATTGGTCCCGATAAAACTTTTGATCCCCGACATCAAAAAGGATCCGGCGAAATTATTCATCAGATCCGAATTCAGGTTTCGAGTCGTACTCTTGTTCGATTGGCAAGAGTTCGAAAAGACCATGTCCGTATTGAATCCGGAGTTTTTGATCTCTCTTGCTTTTAGGATCTTTCCTTCGGAGATCAGCCATCCATTTTCTAGAGGATCGTCTGAGAAATACAGATGTCCGGAATAATGGATGATATTCTTTCCTTTGATCAAGGAGAGAAGTTTGAGTTTGGTAACTTGGCGTCCGCCTATGAACTCGATCTCTAAGCGAGAACTTGGTACCTTCTCACTCAATACTCTAAAGAGCTGTTCCCCTTCTTTCTGGGCCCATTCTAGATCTTCTGTCGGGTCTGCGATAATGAGCATTCTTAGCTTTTCTTTTTCTTTGAATGCTGCGCTATTAGCCTCCCCCCTTACAGTCTTACCGATAAAGAATTTATCCGAAAGGAAGCAGGTTCCGTCGTGTAGGAGCTCCCAAGGGATCACTCCCAGTTTAGGATCTATATTGAAATGCAGGAACTTCTCGGTGGTGAGCCTTAGCTTCTCTTGGATGGCACTCGGAAAGAACTGGTCGTAGAATGTCTCTCCCAAGATCTTTAGATCGTGAAGTATGTCGGTTTCTAGTGTAGGTGTTTGAACGGATTTCTGATGGATTGCTACGGAAACGCGGACTAAGTTTTCGATTTCCTTAATATACTCGAGGATGAGATCCTCGTCCATGGTGGACTGAAGGTGTGACTCGGATCCGCTACCCGAGCTGTCCAATACGTTGAATACGTTTACCGCACCGACTCTGTCTATAATTAGGTTCAGCATTTGGATCGAAAACTGCGCCTAAATGTTTTCCTCCGATCGGACATAAAATCCGATAGAGGAAACCTGTTAGCTCGCCCTTAATCCAAAAGGATAAAGAGGTCGATGGATTTAGACAAGTCTTTTCCCTGAAACTCGACTGTGTACTTTCCTTCTCTCAGGCCGGAGAAATTCGTGATCCCTTCGGAATTGAATTGGTTGGAAAGGATGAATCTTCCGTCCTTAGAAAGATTTACCCTTTGGAAATCTTCCGGTCTAGGACATTCGATTTTGACACTTAAGTAAGCGGTTTCATCGGTTTCTTGTACGACTTGGTAAGTGAATTTGCAGTCTTTATCTACTTTCTCTTCGAAAACGATAAACTCGGATGCGGAAGGCGCTTTTGCCACTGCGGAACGCATAGCAGGGGCGTAGTCCACACGAGTATTGATCTGTAAGCTTTCGATCAGACTTCCGAAAAGCTGAGCTCCGGATTTTCCTAATTTGACAACGATAGATTCTTTGCCCTGTGCCTTACGGGACAGTTCAATTTCTACGTATCTTTTTAGATATTCAGGAAACGGTTTTACCTGCCAGCCCTCATTCAGTTCGGCCTTATTGAGGTCCAATTCCTCTTGGAAAGATTGGAATTGGTGCTGGCGGGATGCCGATTCGAAATAGGATTCTCCTGCAGCTTTTAAACTCGCCTGGAGGGCTTCCTCCATTTGAATGAGTTCATTCTGTAGTTCGGTGTTTTTATCCAGGCTGGACAATACGTCCGCCTTTCCCTCAAAGAGAGATTGGATGATTTCTGGCACCGAGTTCTGTTCGCGGTTGGATTCCATTTGAGTGCGACGCTCCAATAGCTTTTATGACGATTCTTTCTACTCAGACAATTCCGAGAATTTGAGTTTTTTTTGTATTTTTTCGATCAGACGTAACAAAGTAACGCTGACATTCCCTTCCGTGATCCCCAATAGATCTGCAACCTCTCGATAGGGGGTTCGGGCTAGGAAATGGCCTTTCTTGCGCTTTTCTAGCAGTTTCTTTCTCTGTTCGTATTTCTTTTTTAATGCCTGCGAGGTTTTATCTATCTCTTGAGGGAGGATTGGAGCCTTTTTGACGGTAGCAGTCTGCTTTTCTTTCAGTTCCAAAATATTCAGATAGAGGGACGTGATCTTGTCCTCCATGCGAATATTTTCCTCTTCTCTCTTGGAAAGTTCGGATCTGAGTTCCAGGATCTTCTTCTTTATATCGTCTAGGGTGAGATTCGTTTTGCTCACCAAGAATTGGATCTCTTCTTCGTCCAAGTTGAGATAGTAAATATAAGATAATTTGAAAATAACTCGTTTCTCTACGCCGATCTCTCCCAAAACCTGATGGAAATGTTTTGTGAGTTCCTGAGCTTCTTCCACCAAATCGGGTCTTAGATCCGGCTCGTCCTCGATAGTGGCGTATTCTTTTCCTTCTTTATTGATCTTGCCTAAATTGGTGATCTTGAGCTCTCTCTTGGTCCTTTGCCAATCAATGAGCATATTACGTAAGACGGAATAGAACCAAGTGCGGAAGCTGGATTTTCCCTTGAAACTGGAGAATCTCGCTCCTGTTTTCAATCTTTCAAAAGCGTACAAGAAGAAGTCGCCAGCATCGTCTTCGCTGAGATGAAAAATTTTCATCGGGAAGTTGTATATATCTTCGGAATAGGACTCGAAGAATAATTTGAGTGCGGCCTCGTCTCCTTCCCCGCAGCGGGTAACCAGGTCGAGGGTTTTATCCTTTGACAAATTCATTCTTTATGTAACCTTGCACCAGGGGGCCAAGCGATATGAGACGTATTATATATCTCGGAATTATCTTGGCCGCGTTCCATCTAAGCACCTTTGCACAAAACGATAAAGTAATAAATTTTCTTTTCCCGGTGAAAACCGACGGAATCGAGAACAAAGTTAGTTCCGTTTTCGGCGAATCTCGCGGGGACCATTTTCATAATGGAATGGATATTGCCTCCTCCGGAGAAGCTGTTTTGGCAATGGCAGAAGGTAAGATCCTTTATTCGCGGTTTGGCGAAGACGATCCGTTCGGGGAAGAATTCGGAACAGGGAATTCGGTCTGGTTGGATCATGGAAATGGGATTTATTCCTCTTATTACCACCTGAAAGACGGTCGGCTCCCGGGTTTGTTAGACGAGCGTTTGGTCGCGGCAGGCGAAAAGATCGCTTATACTGGAAACACAGGCCACTCTAGCGGTGCGCACCTACATTTTGTTTTACTAAAGGATTTCGGAAAGACGATCCAAGACCCGATGAAGGTCTTAGCGCCGGTCGAGGATGAGACTCCTCCTGCGATCGGAAATCTTTTGGTCCATCAGGACGAAAGCAAATTCAGCCAGATCAATGATGGGGATAATATCAATATCTCCAGACCCTTCCCGGTTACAGTCGGTATCCAGGATGCAGGCAAAAAATCCGGCCAAAGAAGGGGAGTGGCGCAGATCCAAGTTTCCCTGAACGGCCAATTATTGAAAAAGGCGAGCTTCTCCAATTTACATTATGAAAAGGGAGAATGGAAGAATTCGGAAGGATTCCCGTTCAACGATCTGTATTACAAGGATCAATATTTACTTGGTAATTTAGATTTTCGTAATGGTGAGAATACGATCAAGGTTTTAGCCTGGGACTTTCGCCAAAACCTTTCCGAGAAAACATTTACGTTTTACGTGACTCGGATCCGTTAGATCTGAACTGCTTGTTTGGTTCCGTTGGATTTATAAACCCGGACATTATCCCCGAAGCTTTCGAAGACGCTTCCTTCTCCCAATAAAGTTACCAAACGATTCATCAGTTCCGGATTGGGTTGGATAGAATAATGGTTATGAGCGCGGATTACCTTCTTCTCCTCGTTGCCGGAGATAATATGGAAGTATACGTTTGAGTTTCCTTGGTAAGCGGCCAGTAGTGTGTGAAGCTGGCCTATGATATCCGGCATTTTTTTGTGTCGGTCTTCGAGTCGGATATGAAGAGCCTTTTCCATCTTGTCTTCGATGGTGGTCTCGTTGAGGATCTCGAAACTATTGACTTTGATCTGTCCTCTGAGCTCCGACTCTCCTGCTTCGATCCGATCCAGATCTCCTTTTAGGAATACGGCCTGGTCTTCTTTTAGGATATCTTTGAACTTCTGATAGACCTTCGGAAAGGCTACGCATTCAATTTCGCCTGTTCTATCTTCTAATTTGAAGTTTACGAATTCTTCTTTCTTCTTGGTGAATTTTATTTTAAGAGAAGTTAATACTCCTGCGATCTCTACTTTGGTTCCTGCCTTGATATTATCCAAGGTCTCGATAGGAACCGAGTTTAAGCTTTTTAAATGGCCTTTGTATTTGTCCAAAGGGTGACCGGAGAGATAGATCCCGGTGAAGGCTTTCTCTCTACGAAGCTTATCTTCTAATTCCCATTCGTCTGCGTTTTTAGGAAGTTTGAATTCGTAGGAAGCGCTTGCGTCGCCGAATAAGGAGAATTGTCCTTCTTTCGTTCTTTCCTGCTCTTTCTGGGCAAAGGAAACGAGACTGTCCATGGACTCGAAGAGGCATTTTCGTGTGAAGCCAAAGGAGTCCAAGGCCCCACCTTGGACGAGAGCTTCTAAGATCTTTTTGTTCAGGATCCGAGTATCTATATGGATCATGAACTCAGTGATATCTTTGAATCCGCCCAGGGACTTTCTAGCTGCGATAATATTTTCTGCAGCACCTTCTCCCACTCCCTTCATTGCGGAAATCCCGAATCGGATGGTGTGATCGTCGATCACGGAGAAGGATACATCGGATTCGTTCACATCCGGGGTAAGTACATTGATCCCCATTTCGCGGGCGTTATTGATATACTTTACGATATCCGTAGTTTTGGAATGATCTCCTGCGAGCAATGCAGCCATGTACTCGGTAGGAAAATTTGCCTTCATGTAAGCGGTTTGATAGGTAACTAATGCGTACGCTACCGAGTGGGATTTATTGAATCCATACCCACCGAATTTTTCCAACTGATCGAAAAGATCTTCGGAGAATTTCTTAGCATGGCCTTGGGCCTGAGCCCCTTCAACGAACTTAACACGAAGAGGATCCATGAGTTCCTTCTTCTTTTTGGCCATTGCTTTACGGAGCATGTCAGATTCACCCATGGTGAATCCGCCCACGACTCTGGAGATACTCATCACCTGCTCTTGGTAGACGGTAAGTCCGAAGGTTTCTTTTAAGATGACTTCGCAAGAAGAATGGGGGTAAGTTACAGGCTTCTTACCGCTCTTGCGTTCCAAATATTCTTCCAACATCCCCGATTCCATTGGACCGGGACGATAGAGAGCGATCAAGGCCACGATCTCGTCGAAGTTCGAGACTTGGCTTCGAGCCACAAGATCGGTGATCCCTGTGGATTCTAACTGGAAGATACCGAGAGTGTTTGCTTTTCTGAGTAACGCATACGTATTTGCGTCATCCAAAGGTATTTTATCTAAATCTAATTCGATCTTGCGTCTTTCTCGAACCAGATTTACCGCATAGTTCAGAGTGGTTAAGTTCTTGAGACCTAGGATATCCATCTTGATCAAGCCGACGGATTCTAGATTATTCTTTTCATACTGGGTTACTATGGACCGAACGCCTGGCTTATCCTTCTCTGCAACTGTGGAAAGAGGTACGACCTCATCCAAAGGAAAAGGAGAGATCACAACTCCGGCTGCGTGACGACCAGGCTGTCTATAGTTCCCTTCTAAACGTTTTGCAATCGCAAAGATCTTCTTGTTCAGATCGTCTTTCTCGCTAGCCTGTTTCAAATCTCCCGACATCGCAAGAGCTTCGTCGATGGTGATCCCCGGTTTGCTTGGACAATAGCTAGTGAGCCGATTGGATTCTTCGAACGGAAGGTTCATGACCCTTGCCACGTCCTTGAGAGCTGCCTTTGCTCCCAGGGAACCGAAGGTAATGATCTGACCGACCCGATCTTCGCCGTACTTGTGCCGGATATAATTGATCACTTCTTCTCGGCGTTCCACGCAGAAGTCGGTATCGATATCGGGCATGTCCTTTCTATCCGGGTTCAGGAATCTCTCAAAGAGTAGATTGAACTGAAGAGGTTCTACATTCGTAATTCCTAATGCATAGGCAACGATCGAACCGGCAGCGGAACCTCTACCTGGGCCCACAGGGATCCCGGTTTTCTTGGCAAAATTGATATAGTCTTGGACGATCAAGAAGTAACCCGCGAAGTGCATGTTCTTGATCGTGTTCAATTCGAACTGCACTCTCTCTTTGATCTCGGAAGTTACTTCCGGATAACGTTGGGAAATCCCTTCCCAAACTAGCGTTTCCATAAAGCCGTATTCATCGAATCCTTGCGGTACGGTGAACTCAGGTAGAAGATGATTTCCGAATTTCAATTTCAGATCGATTTTGTCTCTGATCTCCAGGGTGGAATAATATGCCTGAGGAAGTTCCGGGAAAAGAAGCTTCATCTCCGCAGGGGACTTTACATAGAAGTGCTGGTTAAAGCCGAATTCCATTTCGTCTTCGATGGTTTTTCTCATTCCGATACGAAGAAGAATATCCTGAGCTTCCTTATCGTCTTTCTTTAAGAAGTGAGAGTCGTTCGTTACGACTAGTTTGATCCCGGTCTTTTGAGCGAGATCATAGACCCCCTTGGCCACGATCTCCTGTTCCGGAATACCGTGGTTTTGGATCTCTAGATAGAAGTCCTCTTTGTTAAAGATCTCGTTCAGTTTTCCAGCAAGTTGGAAGGATTCAGGCTCCTTTCCTTCTAGGATCTTTCTGTTTACTTCCCCGGCAAGACATGCAGTCAAACAGACCAAGCCATCGCTATGCCGATCCAATAGGTCGTAGTCGATACGGGCCTTCTTGTAAAAGCCTTCCGTATAGGATTTGCTCGCGAGCTTTATTAAATTTTTGTAACCTACTTCGTTCTTTGCGAGCAGGATGAGATGATATGCGTTTCCGTCTGCGATCTTGACTACTTCGGTTTCTGCCTTTCTGTTGGGAGAAACGTAAAATTCGCATCCGATAATAGGTTTTATCCCGGCTTTAACTGCTTCGTTATAAAACTCTATGGCACCAAACATGTTTCCGTGGTCCGTCATAGCAACGGAACTCATTCCGGATTCCTTCACATGTTGCATTAGCTCTTTAATGCGGATCGCCCCGTCGAGCATGGAGTATGTTGTGTGGAGATGAAGGTGGGCGAAGTCTTCCATACCAAGGGACATAATAGAATTTGGGTCAGATCTCCGTCAAGCGGAGTGAGGGCGAATCTCTGATTCTTAGTCCGGAAATCGACGCCGAAATGCCAGTTTTTTTGTAGGACTTCCTGCGACAATTGGAGAAGGAAAAAATCCGAAAAATTGCCTTTGCTTTTTAGACTATCGTTGAATTTGAGAAAGCATCCCTTAAGAATGTTCCGATGCGAATTTTGAAGTACTTTCTATATATTGCAGTTGGTTTTACGATTTTGGAATGCATGACTGCAGATAAGAGCGAGAGAAATTTTTCGGCTCATAAAGCTGCGAACGAATTACCAACTCGAGTGGTTTTGAAGAAAAAGATCGCTCCGAACAAAGAGACGAAGTTGAATATCTCCGTAGAGGTCCTGGATACGGAAGCGGATTGGTCGGATGCAGTCCTTTCCAATTTTCTCGTACAGGATGATCGGTCGATTCTTCTCAGGCTTTCCTCTAATTACTACCTTGTATTTGTAAGGATCCGGAACAATAACTCTGTTCGTGAAGTTTTGCAATTGTCCAGTCTGGAATTCGAGCATGAAGGAGAACCTTTTCGTCCGGAAGCCTGGGAAAATTATCCGAAGAATATTTCCTGTCTGAATTGGAAAGGGAACATAAAGAATTTATATAATGCGGGAGTATTAACGCTAACTACAGTCTTTATAGTAGGTGTACTTGCGGCTTGTGCAAAAGAAGGAAAATGCGAAGGAATACAGCACATAGAGAAGGCTTTGAATCTGGCGAGTTCCGGAGAAACAAACGTTTCAAAAGTGATCTCTAATCCTTTGTTCACTACTAATTTAGAGTTTTGGAATGAAAAAGATCCTTGGGTAATGAATCCGGGAACCAACAAGGAATTCTTTTTGCTCTATCCTAAGTCCTGGTCTCAAAATTTAGGGACAAAAGCCTTACTCTCTCCCAATTGTTTTTAATTTTTTTATTATTTATAAAAATAGAATAGATCCTATTCGGGACTTAGGGTATTCTCTTTTTTCGCTAAACGGAGAACCATGCAGAACGCGCCTACGATCCTTACCAGAATTGCCACTAGATCCGACTTAGAAGAGCTCGCGGAATTATTCGATCTATATCGGAGATTTTACAGATTTCCTTCCGATGTGCATGCAGCAAAGAGATTCTTAGAAGATAGGCTTTTGCATAAGGATTCTATCCTTCTTGTGGCGGAAGGCTCCGGAGGCTTATTGGGATTTGCTCAATTGTATCCTACTTTTTCTTCTCTCAGTATCCAAAAAGATTATATATTAAACGATCTTTATGTAAGAGAGAGCGAAAGAAGGAGTGGGATCGCCAGAAAACTACTGGGAGAGGCTGCTTCATTCGTGGTGAAATGCGGCGGAAAAGGGATGGGTTTGGAAACTCATCCTGATAATAGAGCGGCCAGGATCTTGTATGAGCATTTCGGATTCAAACTGAGTGAATCCTTTTTGCACTATTATTGGACTGCGCCTAAGGAAGCATGAACTTCTCCGAGGCGCAATCGCCTCAACCCTTGGGAGGAAGCGGTCCCAATTTATCCAAAAGCATTTGGTTGACCAGATTCGGATCGGCCTTGCCTTTAGAGACTTTCATGATATAACCTACGATCGCGCCGAGGGCCCTGTCTTTTCCGGACTTGTACTTTTGGACTGCGTCCTCATTGGCAGCGATTGCCTCGTCCACGATCCTTTCGATCTCTTTATCGTCGCGTACTACGATCAGGTTCTTTTCGGTTACGATGGTTTCTGGATCCTTGTCGCTAGAGAGCATATCTTCGAAGACTGTCTTTCCGATCTTTCCGGAGATCTTTCCGTCAGCGATCAGTTTTACTAGGCCGCCTATTCTTTGCGGTCCCACGCTAAATTCTGAAATTGTAATGCTTTCCTTGTTTACGATACCGAGCACTTCGTCTTTGACCCAGTTAGAAGTTCTCTTTGCGTCTCCGGAAACTTTCAGTGCATCCTCAAAATAATCTGCAATCTCTCTTTCTGCTGTAAGTACATCCGCATCGTATTTAGGAAGTCCTAAGGATTGAACGAAACGATCTCTTCTGGCATCAGGAAGCTCCGGTAAGGTCTTACGAATATCTTCGACAGTCTCCTTGGTAAGAATGACAGGAGGAAGATCTGGATCCGGAAAATAACGATAATCATGACTCATCTCTTTAGTTCTCATGGTCAAGGTTACGTTAGACGCGGAATCCCAAAGCTTTGTCTGTTGTGGGAAGGTCTTTCCTTGGCTGTACATATCCCTTTGCCATTCTACTTCGTAGTCGATGGCCGCCTTAACTGCTTTGAATGAGTTCAGGTTCTTGATCTCTACTCTTGTTCCGAATTTATCCGAACCGACCGGACGAATGGAAACGTTCGCATCGCATCGAAGGGAACCTTCTTCCATATTGCAATCGGATACACGAATGTACCTGAGTACTGATTTGAGAGCTAATAGATAATAATACGCTTCGTCGGAAGAACGCATGTCCGGCTCGGATACGATCTCAATGAGAGGGGTTCCCGCTCGATTCAAGTCCACATACGACTGAGGGACTTTTGGGTCCGCAGAGTGGATCAGTTTTCCGGCATCTTCTTCTATATGAATGCGTGTGAGTTTGACGTATCTGGGTTTGTCCTCACCCTTGACAGTGAAACTGATCCCTCCTCCGACGCAGATCGGTCTGTCGAACTGGGAGATCTGGTATCCTTTGGGAAGGTCCGGATAGAAATAATTCTTTCGATCGAATTTAGTATGAAGAGTAATGTCCGAGCCAAATGCGAGTCCCGCCATGATCGCTTTGGAAAGAGCGTCTTCGTTCAGAACGGGAAGAGCTCCCGGCAGTCCCAAGCAAACGGAAGAAACTTGTGAATTGGGAGCCGCACCGAATTTAGAGGGACTATCGGAAAATACTTTGGAATTCGTATTGAGCTGTGCGTGTACTTCCAAACCGATGATCACTTCATATTGCACTAGAACACCTCTTTGCCCCGAATTTGTAGGATGAGTTTTTTCCTTATCCTTGAAATTTTAGAGGCCTATGGAGTTATTCTTCCAAGCGGACCAGTACCGGCAACGGATTTTTGAATGAAACAAACTCTTTGTATTGCGAATCAGAAGGGAGGAGTGGGAAAAACCACCACATCCGTGCATCTTGCGGTCGGTCTGGCTAGAAAGGGAGAGAGGGTCCTTCTCATCGACCTGGACGCTCAGAACAATGCGAGTTCGGTCTTTCCCGAATCCAAGTCGGAGTCCGCAAAGGATTCCTTTTCTCTTTTTAGCGAGAAGGCTCCTCTTTCCGAGATCATGGTCCCTACCCGGATCGAAGGTTTGCATCTTCTTCCTTCTTCTTCTAAGCTGACCCAGATCGATGTTCTCTTGGCAGGAAAGATGGACGGTTTCTTTATTTTAAAGGAAGCATTGGAGCCTCATTCTTCCGATTTCGATTGGGTAGTGATCGATTGTCCTCCGAGTCTTTCTTTGATCACAATGAATGCTTTCGTTGCTGCGACAGGTTTGATCGTTCCTCTACAGGTCTCTAAATTTTCTTTAGATGGGATAGAGGCGATCCTGGAAGCGAAGAGCAATACCGTAAAACGATTCAATCCGGGACTAAAGATCCTAGGAGCTTTATTGACCCTATTCCAGCAAAGGACTACCATGTCCCAAACTGTCGTGCCCATGATAGAAGAACACCTTCGCTTGTTCGATTCCAAGATCCCTCCTTCCGTTGCGGTAGAAGAAGCCCATCTATTGAACCAATCTCTGTACGAATACCAACCTAAGAATAAGGCGACGAAAGCATACCTTCACTTTACAGAAGAGGTATTCTCTCTTGGCTAAGAAGTCAGACTCTAAAAAAGATCTTTTGAAAAAAGCGGCGGGAGATGCGGTCCGAAAAACCTTGGGCGGAGAAGTCCGAACTCCGGACGAGACCCCTTCTCCAAATCCTCCTCAGGATGTACGTAAACAAGAACCGGAGATCCCAAAAGAAACCGAGTCTAGGCCTTTGGACCAAGAGAAAAGCCGGGAAAAACAATTGCCCAAAAAGGAGCCCCTCTTCAAGGTAAACAACGACATGAGGATAGAAGAATATACCCAGATAGGAAACCGTGATTCCAACGGGAATAAAAAGTGGATCCGTATCCTCGGCGTCTTCTTGGTTGTAGCCTTTGTTTGGTGGATCTGGCCTTCCAAGCATGAGATCTATATGGATGTGGATAAGATGAGTCCCGACAAGGTCTCCGGAATGACTTCCGAAAAGGAATATCATTTTACTCACGGGCAGGATTTTTTCATTTATTATAAAAGAGGCGGTTGGTTCTCTCCGGATAAGATCAAGCTCACGATCTATAAGGTAGATGATTCTAGAGAAGAGATCAGTGTCCAAGAAAAAGATTTCAAGCGTAGGTTCGATAAGTTCCAAACTTACTACGACGATTCTTTCTTCGACGAAGAAGGCGCGTATGAAGTTGAGATCAAGAACGAGGAAGATGAGATCCTCGTTACCAAGAAATTCACCATCGACTAAATGAAATTCTTCTTAGTTTCTCTTTTTTCTTTCCTATTTTTCTTTTCCTGTGAGCCTGCGGATCGTCCAGCCGGGTTGCCTGCGAACGCAAAACACGATCGGAATATGAACGCATACGTTCTGACAGAGAACGGGATCAGCAAAATATATTACGATAATGGAAAGTTATTCTTCGAGTGTCCAGTGGACGAAGCCAAGCTATATCATGGATTTTGCAAGTCTTATCTTCGTACGGAAGAGGGCGTGTCCGCTCAGGGGAATTACGAGCACGGATCGAGAGTGGGGGAATGGACCTGGTTCTTTCCGGACGGAAAAGTCTATATAAAACAGAAATTCGGTACAGGCCCCAAAGACTTAGCGGCCCAATTTAACGGGGATGAAGGGAACGAAGACGGACCCTACGAAAGATATTATCCGGAAGGAAACCTGGAAGTAAAAGGCCACTACAAGAGCGGATTCAAATCTGATTTCTGGCAGAAGTTCTTTAAGGACGGAGAATTGGAATATTCCGGTTATTATTCCAAGGGAAAGAAGATCCGGACCTGGTTTTATTATTTTCCGAATCGCCAAACCGAATCTGTAGAAGTGTTCGACGATTCGGGCAAATTCCTCTCTCGTACGATATTTGCTCCGGACGGGAAAAAACTCTGTGAAGTCGAAGAGCAAAAATCCCACTGCGGATGATCTAAGATGCAAAGATCCGGATGGGAGAAGTTCGCATGTTGGAGCTTCGTTTCTCTAACGATCTATATTAGCTTTTACTTAACTTTCACTCATTATGCAGGAGAGGCATTTCTGCTCTCCTTGCTCGTTACTCATTTAGGGATCTTTACCGCATTTCGCAGGGTCTTGGATCGAACGTATTATATTATATTAACGTTTTCTCATATAGCAATTTGCTATGTGGTCGGAAAGAATTCCTTAGAGATTTTGTCCGCTATCGATGGATGGAAACAGGGATTTTAAGATCCCGAAATTGGAATTCAGCCAAACGATCAAGACCACCACGAAAACGAATACGATCACTAGTATGATATTGATATAGAGAATGATCCGAATGAATCTCGCTTGCAAATAGCCGAATGCTAAAGCCAGGTTCTGATACTTTCCCAGTTCGGAGCTTTTGCCGAATTTCAGATAATTCCGGATATAGAAAGCGGAAAGAAGGATGATCGCCAATATGAGCAATATTCCGAATTGCTCGGAGTAATTTTTCTGAAGAACGAATAGAGGAATATAGATCAGGTCTCCGATCAAAGTCCCTAATGCCAGGATCCCGAAGAAATGCCAAACGGAAGTCCAGAAAGTCTCGCTGTCCGCTTTCTTTCCTGTCCTGAATTCCGCTTCGTCTTCTCTCAAATTTTGGAGAGCGCTAAATCTTTCCGCAGGATCCTTTTTGAAAATAGAACCGATGGAGACCATCAGATAGATCATACCGATGATCCATCCCAAGAAAAACACTACGATCGGAAGGATCCATGCCACGGAATCCGGAGTGCGAACCGTAGCTCCGACTAACGTAGGTAACGCAGTAAGCGCGTAGATGATCCCGAAGAAATACAAGATCCGGTTCAAGAATGCATAGAAGAAGGCTCTATAATAAAGAGAGATAAAGGAAGTAAACGAAAGGACTGCCAGAAAGATATAGAAGAAGATCTGTATCTTCTGCCCTAAGAGGACCCGGCCTAGTCTGTCCTTGGTCTCCTCCGGCTGAGAGTCAGTAGGAAGAGAAGGGTCGTTGATCTCAGCGATGATCTTTTGGGTCAAAAATAGCTGAGAGATCGCACCGCCTTGGAAATAAAAACCGGAAGCAGGTTCCTTGCCTGTTCCATCCAACAAGGCTTCCATGGTAGAAGTGTCGTTTGCATCCAGGAACGTAGGCTGCAAGAAGAGTTGGAATACGCTTACGAGTAAAAGAAGGAAGGGAATGATATATGCGATGATCAGTTGGCTTCGGGATTTCATTCTGCTGACGCTGTAACGACTAGGATTTCTCTAAGCCGGATTCTCTTCATCCAAAAAGTTTAAAATAGGAAGACGAATATGGCAACCATTCCGATCCCCACGACTCCCAAGGCAATGAGAACGGTAAGAAGCAGGCTGGATTCTCCTGCCTCCAGAGAAGCGGAAGATGCGGATGAGGCAGAGCTTGCGCTTCCTCTTGGTGCTGCAGGTTTATCTCCAGTGTACGGGCGGACCTTGATAGAGTTCTCTTCTTCGTAGATCTTGCCGAAGATATCATTCCCGATCTTGATGACGGTTTCGTTTTCCACTCCCTTGTTTTCCGTAGCGACTACAGTCGCAGGAACAGGCTTGATACTTCCGTCTTCCATTTTCAATTTCATCACGTCTATGATACCGAGAGTGGCAGGATCACTGCCGATCAATTGGACTACGATCTGATCCCCTGGTCTCAACTGATTGACCGGGATCCCAGATACAGGAGAAAGAATGAACTTGAACTGGATCCTGGTTGCGTTTGCAGGAATATTCGCATCGATACCTGTAGGAGTTCCGATCGGAATGACCGGAGCCTCGTCGGGAGTGACTTCGGGAGCCTCTTCGGTATCAAGAGTTTCAAAGGAGGACTTGGAACTTCCAGCCTCATCTATCTTTCCCCGATCGATCAAAGAATACCAAAGTGTAATATCCGGCTTGGTATTTCCCATTGCTTGGTTCCCGATTTGATTGATCAGGTAGCGGATCTTATCGTCTTCTCTCTTATTGATATAATGGATCAATTGTTCCATGAAATCGTCGGAGCGGCCGCTCGTTTGGAATAATTCTTGGAGTTTATTCGTAAGATTCTTGAGTTGTTTTCCTTCGTACTTGATCTTTTGGCAGACGTTTGTAATGTCTTTGTAAGTGGCTCCGGAAAGAGGGATATTGATGAGTTCGCTATTTCCTACCGCTACAACTTCAAATTTCTCTATACGGCTAGAAACCGGATCTACGATCCCCCCGAATAAGATATACAGAGAAGAGGTACTATCTCTAGATTGGAATAATAAAGAATAAACTTGTTCGGATGGCATAAAATTTCGAATGAAAGACCGATACTACTCTGAGCCCAAATCAGTATCGACTTTTTTTTGACATCCTGCATCGAAATCTGATAATTGTCAAACTAAGGAATTTTGCGGGTATGTTTAATTTCACCTGCTGAACCGATGAATTTCCTCTTTAAAAGATCTCCTTTAATCCTTCTTCTTACTTCCCGTTATATCAGAGGCTCTCGCGTTACCGGTCTTTTGTCCCTGAAATCTAGGGTCTCATTTATCGTGATGGCAGTGGGAGTTTCCCTCTTGATCGTAGTCTTATCCATCTTCAATGGTTTTCAAAGACAATTGAAGGAATCTCTGTGGCAGGGTGGAGAACATATTACAATAGAAAGTAGTTCCAATGGCGGAGAGATCCGGGATTACCAAAAGATCATACAGTTCATCGAAAAGACCCCAGAGCTTCAATCCAGGATCCTCGCCGTCGAAGGAGGGATCCAAAGTCATGGTCTTATCCAAAGATATAATATTTTCTATCCGGTCTTGATCAAAGCAGTTCCAGTTACTAGTGTCGAGGATCTGCTCGCTCATAAGCTGCCTAGTTTTCCGAGAGTGGTCCATTACAACCGAGATGAACTAACGCAGATGAGTAAGGAGAACTTCATTATCCTTGGAAAGGAAATGGAGGATCTGTACAATTTCGGACTCGGCAAGCAACTCACTCTCGCAGTTCCCGGAGGAAGGTTCTCTCTCGGAAAAGGTGTGGAAGTCAGCGTAGAGAATTTCAGGGTCTCCGGTTTCTTTAAGACGGGAAATTATAAGTTCGATTCCAGCTTTGTCTATATGGCGCTTCCTACCGCACAAAGATTCTTTAAAATGAGAGAAGCGGTGAATCAGATCACGATCAAGGTGAAGTCCTTGGACGATCTCGCCTTCTGCAAACGAAAGCTGCATAGATTATTCTCCGACGCAGAGTTTGAAAGAGAAGTCGAATCGGCTGCATCCCTTTCTGTGAGAACGATCGCAGAAGAACAAGAAAATCTTCTCGCAGCTCTTAAACTGGAAAAGACGATCATCTCTATTATCGTTTTCTCATTCATTATCTTGGCCGCGCTCGGAATGGTTGCTTCCGTTTACTCGTTAGTGAGAGCAAAGAGAAAGTCCATCGGTGTATTAAAGGCTCTTGGGCTTCCTTCTTCCGATATACTTTTGATCTTCACGCTGAATGCTATGCTGGTTGGGATCCTGGCTTCCTTGATCGGAGGAGTGACAGGCATCTTTCTTGCAAATTCCTTGGAAAGCATCGTGGGTGGGATAGAAGAGATCATCAATATGTTCGGACCGGACTTTGCCGCACTTTCCGGATCGGATTGGAGTCCTGTAGAGCTAGTGCCTAAAAGGATCTATTACTTCGATCAGATCCCAGTGGATATCAATATCGCATTCATCTTCATGGTGACCACAGCGGCCACGATCCTATCCGGGATCGCCGGATATTTTCCTGCCAGATGGGCCGCTAGCTTGAACCCAGTGGACACGATAAGGAACGACTAACGTGAGTATCATTAAAATCAGAAACCTAGTCAAAAAGTATCATGTCCTAGAAAAAGAATTCTCCGTTATCGACGGATTGGATATGGATGTCGAAGAAGCAGAGATCTTCTCCATCGAAGGAAAGTCCGGGATCGGAAAATCAACTTTATTGAATATCCTAGGCGCAATGGACACATTCGATTCCGGAGAAGTTGAAGTCTGTGGAATCAAATTGGCCGAACTGGACGAAAAAGGGAAAGAAGCCTTCCGTGCAGAGAAGATCGCATTCATATTCCAACATCATTTGCTCCTTCCTGATTTTTCCGCATTAGAGAACGTTTCTATACCTCTACTCATCAGGGGTTATTCCCCCAATAAGGCAAAAGACGAAGCGGTTTCCATCTTGGAAAAGGTCGGCCTGAAAGACAGATTGGACAGTTATCCTTCTCAATTATCGGGAGGAGAAAGCGCGAGAGTGGGAGTGGCAAGGGCTCTAGTCGCGGGAAAGAAACTCATTCTTGCGGACGAACCCACAGGGAATCTTGATAGAGAAAATTCAAGAAATCTAATGAACCTGATCCAAGAATTGCAAAAGGACTTGCGATTCAGTTTAATCCTCGTAACCCACGATATGGAGCTTGCAGCGCTTGCCCATAAACGAAATCAGATCTTTCAAGGAAAGCTAAGACCTGTAGTCTCCCCGCAAACGGTGCAATGATGTGGAAGCCTGCGTCTATTGCGGCTTAACCCTTCTAGACTGGAAGGACAAGGGCAAGATAGGTTGCTTTCATTGTGTCCGATTCCTGGGAGAAGAATACACCAAATTCATTCCGAACCAAGCGGCCGAGGATTGGAAGCCTCTTCCCGAATTGATATCTGCTTCTTTTTGGGAAGATTGGGAACGGATCTCTTTGCCGGAAAGACTGGAGAGGATCGACTCCTATCGGTTGCCTTTTACTTATAGATTTAGAGTAGCCAGAAATCCTCGGAATAGTATTTATCCCCAACAATCTAAGAAAACGAACCGATTCTTGCGGGAGTTTCTGGAGTCTTCTTCTCAAAATCAGGAAGAAGGAGCGTCGCCTCCTCAAAAAAAACCTAAAATTCCGGAATTTGCCGATAGATTTCCTTGGAATTCTGGGACTTTAGTAGCAGGAGACGAGGATCATATTCGTTGGGAATATGTAACCGATTCGCTTCTGGAGCTAAACTCTATTCTAGGATCAGATTTTTTACAAAAATTCTGGGCCGAGGATCAGTTTGATTTCTTAGAGGGGATTGGCTTCGTGAATTCTTGCCCGACGAACTCGGGACATGGAGATAAGTTATCAGTATCCATTCCCGCAAACCTTGCGGAGACTGGAGATCTTTCCGGCTTTAGATTGCCTACAGACTGGGGCTTCTATCGGGAAGAATTGAAGCAGAGATTGGTGTTTTTCCGAAAAAATTTCGGACAGAATCGAAAAAATTCCTTTTTCAATTTGGTTTCCTATTTAGCCTTACTGGTAATAAGCGGAAAAGATGGGACAAAACCATCCTTGCCCCATAATCCTTTTTGATTAAGTCATCCGATATATTCTTTAAGGGAAGATCCGGCTCCCTAGTTGGAAATTGGATGCGAATACAGTCTAACCTACAGAAGCCAGCGGGAAGGGCGTGCACATGTTGGAATTTACTAAAAGAGCAAAACGAGTAATCAACGAGATCGCGCAAGACGAAGCAAAGCGTCTCGGTAGCGAATTTATAGGCCCTGAACATATCTTATTAGGTTTGTTGAAGGAAGAAGATTCGGTCGCGATCAAGATATTAAATAACTTGAACATCAATCTGAACGAACTTCGTAAAGAAGTAGAAAGAAGGACCAGAGAGAACTCCGGTACTTTGTTGATGGACATGGCCCAAGGACAGGATCGATATCAAAAGATCATCGAGCTTTCCAAGGAAGAGGCAAAACGTCTCAAACATAATTATGTGGGAACTGAGCATATCCTTCTCGCATTGCTGCGCGATAATAACAATATCGCAGGTGGCGCGCTGTATTCATTCAGCGTTAACTACAATGTCATCAAAGGAGAGATCCTCCGCTTGCTAGGCGCACCTCCGACTAGCACCGTGGGAGTATCCAGCCAACCGACCGCACAGCCAGGAACGCCGCGTGCCGAAAAGACCAAGACACCTATCTTGGATGAGTTTGCACGCGATCTAACACAACTTGCCAGAGATAAAAAACTAGATCCTGTGGTCGGAAGAGCAAATGAGATCCAAAGAGTGATCCAGATCCTTTCCCGTAAGACCAAGAACAACCCTGTTCTTGTGGGAGAATCCGGAGTGGGTAAGACTGCTATCGTCGAGGGCTTGGCTCTCGCGATCGTAGAAAAGAACGTACCTGATCTACTCTTTGATAAACGAGTTCTTTCCTTGGATTTGGCCAGCCTGATCGCAGGAACCAAATACAGAGGAGAATTCGAGGAAAGATTGAAGAAGATCATGAAAGAGATCTCTTCTTCGAACAATATCATTATCTTTATCGATGAGTTGCATACTTTGATCGGAGCGGGAGCAGCAGAAGGCGCGGTAGATGCCGCAAATATCCTGAAGCCTGCCTTGGCTCGTGGAGAGTTGCAATGTATCGGAGCAACTACTAGCACGGAATATCGCAAGTATATCGAGAGAGATTCCGCTCTGGAGAGAAGGTTCCAAGTAGTGAAAGTGGCCGAGCCTTCGGTAGAGGACGCTATTCTGATCCTAACCGGACTGAAGAAAGCGTATGAAGCTCACCACAAGGTCCGTTATTCGGATCGTGCTTTGGAGCAATCCGTAAAACTATCTCATAGATATATCAACGATAGATACCTTCCTGACAAGGCGATCGATATCATCGACGAGGCGGGAGCAAAAGCAAGACTTGCAAACTGCGCACGTCCGCAAGCGGTGAAAGACTTGGAAGAAGAGATCAAATCGCTTTCTCAAAAGAAAGAAGATCTGGTCCGTTCTCAAGAGTATGAAAAAGCTGCCGGAGTCAGAGACGAAGTAAATCGTAAGAAACAAGTTCTGGAAGAAAAGATCAGATCTTGGCAGGAGAAACTGGACGACTTCGCAGTCTCCATCGACGAAGACGATATTCTTTCTGTGGTCTCACAGTGGACCGGAATTCCTCTCCAAAGAATGGAAGAGAACGAGTCTGCTAGACTTCTACGCTTAGAAGAAGAACTTAAACGAAGAGTCGTAGGACAAGACGACGCGATCGAGAAGATCGCCAAGTCAGTGCGTAGAGCAAGGACCGGATTCAAGGCAGAAAGAAGACCTACTGGATCCTTTATCTTCCTTGGGCCTACGGGAGTGGGTAAGACAGAGCTTGCAAAGGCTTTGGCTGAGTTCCTATTCGGAGATCAGGACGCGATGCTTCGTGTGGATATGTCCGAGTATATGGAACCACATGCGGTCAGTAGATTGATCGGGGCTCCTCCAGGTTACGTAGGATATGATGATGGCGGACAGCTGACTGAATTCGTTCGCAAGAAGCCTTATTCTATCATTCTGTTGGATGAGATCGAAAAGGCTCACCATGATATCTTCAATATCCTTCTACAAGTAATGGAAGAAGGAAACCTGACGGATACCAAGGGGCGCAAAGTCAATTTCCGTGATGCGATCATCATCATGACTTCGAATATCGGAGCGAAAGAGATCTCTAGCACCGTAAGACTCGGATTCGAGGATCGTTCGGGAGAAGAGGACAAATACAAGTCCGACCAGGCAAGAGAACAGTTGAAGAAACACTTCAACCCTGAGTTCTTGAACCGCGTCGACGAAGTAGTCTACTTCAAACCGCTGAGAAAAGAAGAGCTTATGGGAATCATGGATATCATGATCCGCGATACCAATAAGAGACTTCTGGACAAGAAGATCCAGATCGAACTTACCCAAGAAGCGAAGAATCACTTCATGGATGTGGGTTACGACGAGAAATTCGGAGCACGTCCTCTTCGCCGAGTATTCCAAAGAGAATTGGAAGATTATATGGCTGTTCAGACTCTCAAAGGCGCTTACAAAGAGCCTACTAAGATCACAGTATCCTTTAAAGAAGGGAAACTGGACTTTGCGGAAGAGGCTTGGACCGACTATAAACCGGCGGACCAGAAGGACGGAGGAAGTTCTCCGAACAATCCGGAGCGTTCCGAAGAACCTGCGCTAGTGTAAAATCGATCTCGCCTCTGCTTCAAAACGGGGGCGAAATCGGGAACGGAGGCTATGAAAGAGAAAGTCTATGCCGTACCTAATTCCCGTGATCTTTGTACTTTTGTATCTCCTCGTTCGTAAGGTTTGGTTCCATCTGCGTAAAATCAGGACTGTCGCAGGGATAGAAAAAATCTCTCTCTGCGTTTTCCAGCCCGATTTATTTCTTCCCGAGGTACGCGTCCTCTACAAATACTACTTCCAAGGCGGGGTCTATTTCGGATCCGGTTATATGCTGTTGTCCGATTTCCTCGATCACGAGGAATACGAGATCTACAGGAATTTGGATGGTTTACCCGTTCTAGAAACGGGAGATTTTCAGATCGTTTCGGAAGAAAGAATCGAGCATTTTCTTTCTATTCGATATCCAAGTATAATCGTTTTCATCGACCCGGTAGAACCTTTTCATTCTTTGATTGATTGTTTGAATACAAAGTCGATGGGGGTTCCTACTTAAAAAAATCTTTCCCCTGCCAGAAAAGAGACAGATGCACAAAGGAAACATCATCCTATTCTCCCTGATACTTTTCGTGTTTTCCACAGGGACAATCATCGCACAAGACGGGCAGGATTATCAATCCGCTCTGGCCGAGTTCCAAAAAGGCAATTCTGAAAAAGCATTGGAGATTATCCGAGTGCTTCACGAACAAGGAAAGCGTTCTTACGAAACGCATTATCTTGCTGCCTTCTGCCATTATAATGCGGGAAGGACCAAGTCCGCAGCAACTCATTGGTCTGAGGCATTAAAATTAAAACCAGGCGATCCTGCGGTCAGCATGGACTTCGCTCGTTATTTGATCCAAGCGGGAAGGAATAGCGACGCATTAGAGATCATTCGAAATTCCTACGAGGCTAATCCTAAGAACAGGGAAGTCCGACTTCTGTACGCGACCACCTTGCTCTATAACGGAAAAGCAAGAGACGCACTATTTGTTATCGAGAAACTGAAATCCGAAGACGGGAACGATTATCGTCCTCTGGTCTTAGAGGCGCAGGTGTACTTCTATTTAGGAAGTGCGGAAAAGGCAGAGGTCAGTTTGAAGTGGGCCCAGTCCTTAGTTCCGGCTAACGCGAGTGTTTTGAACAACTTGGGCTTGGTGTATGAAAAAGCTGGCAACCAAGAGGCAAAGCGTGGAAACATCAAAAAGGCACTCGAACAATTGAAGAGCGCCAAAGAACAATTGGAATCCGCTTTGAAACTGAAACCGGAAGATGATAAGATCAAAGGGAATCTAAGAAGGGTCGAGGCCAGGATCAATGCCTTATCCGCAGGGTGAAAAAAAGGTTCTATTTCACACACTCGGTTGCCGGCTGAATTTTTTCGAGTCGGACGGACTCTTCTCGTCCTTAAGCAAGCATGGATATTCTACTGCGACTGGGGAAGATATTCCGGATGTGGTCGTAGTCAATACATGCACTGTTACCAATAAGGCAGATTCAAGAAATCGTAATATTATTCGAAATGCGATCAAGAGATATCCGGGCGCTCAGGTTTGGGTGACTGGATGTTACGCCCAAACGGACAAGGATTCTATCGAATCCATTCCTGGGATTGCAGGAGTGATCGGTAATGAGGACAAGTCTAGGCTTCCTCAATTGATCTTGGAAAAGGAAGGGATTTTCTCCGCTTCTCCTGAGATCTCCGATCGATTTTCCTACTCTGATGTTTTACCTCACGGACATACCAGGGCTTATTTAAAGATCCAAGACGGTTGCGATCGCCAATGTTCTTATTGCAAGATCCCTCAGGCTCGAGGCAAGGGAGTTTCCCGAAACTGGAAGGATGTTCTGGATCAGGTTTCCTTTCTCCAAGACAATGGGGTAGGAGAGATCATGCTGACCGGAGTGAACCTGGGTTGGTATAGGGATTCCGATGGAAGAAAAGCATTCCCTAAGATGTTGGAAGCCATCCTGAATAAATTAGAATATTCTAGACTTCGTTTGTCTTCTATCGAGCCTCCGGACGTAGGAGTGGAGCTTGCCGAATTGCTTACTCATCCTAGATTCACTCCTTTCCTGCATGTGCCTTTGCAAAGCGGAAGCAGATCCATTCTGAAAAGAATGAAGAGAAGTTATACTCCGGAAACATTCCGAAAGAGGATAGAACTCGCGAAATCCAAGGTCCCCAATCTATTCTTAGGAACGGATGTGATCGTAGGGTTCCCCGGAGAGACTGAAGGCGATTTCCAAGATTCCTGTACAATCCTAGACGAATTAGGTTTTGCTAAAATACATGCATTCCCCTTCTCCGTACGCAAGAATACTTCTGCAGAAGAATATCCGGAAACAGTTTCAAAAGAAGAGAAGAAAGAGAGAGTTCACACTCTCATGCAGCTTTCGCAAAGATTACATAGATCTTATGCAGAAAGTCAATTCGCTCAAAAGAGAGAAGCTGTCTTAGAGAAAGACGGAATTGCAGTGACTGATAATTATTTAAAAGTGGTCCTTCCCGAATCGGACCTTCGCAGTTTAAGTCCAGGTCAATTTCTGACAGTAGAGATTGGCGAATATATTCCCGAGAATGGAAAAGAAGGGAAAGTTTCCGGACGGATCTTGGCTGCGGTTTAGAATTTCGCGTTTTTCCGATTCAGGTTCGGAAGAAACTGCGCCGCTAAAGCCAGCGCAGTTGTATTTAAAAGTAACTAGAAGTCCCTTTTAGTATTCAGAAGTCTTTAAATTGTTTGAGCAGGGATTTTCTCTCTCTTGTCAAAAGATCAAAAACAAAAAGAGAGTATTAGGATCTGATCAATTCTTCCGAATACGTTTCTTCTTCTCTTAGATCGTAATAGCCGTACTCGAATTCAGGGCCGGACTGGATCTCTAAGCCATAGACATTTTCGCTGATCCGGACCGTTTTTACGATCTCGAGCTTGTACTGTTCCGCAAGGAATTTCATTTTATCCAAAGAGATCTTATCGTTGATACGAGGTCCCACAGGGTACTCGTTCTTGACCCAATCTAGAACGATGAGTCGCCCGCCCTTTTTCATAGAGCGAATGAGTCCGTCCATTGCCTGTCCAGGGTCTGCAAATGTGGACAATACTAAGGAAGCAAAGATCATTTCGGGAACAGGGATCCATTCGGGTAACAAGGGACGGTCTGCTTTCTCCATAAAGAATGGAGTGAATCTTTGGATATCTTCTCGATTCTTCCAATGGAGTACTTCGTCCAGGAAGTCTTGGTTACATTCCGCTCCCCAGACCCAACCTTCTTTATGAATGGCTTTCAGAAGAGGCTCTGTCCAAAAACCCAGTCCCATTCCGAAATCTACGATATTCTGCACGTCCTTGAACGAAAAATGTTTAAAGACTACTTCAGGTGGCGTAAGCTCTCTTCGTCTACTAGAGAGAAGAAAATTTTGGTACTCTGGATCGTAATAGTATTCGATATCAATCATCGGAAGACCGGAAGTCGTATTATGTCTTCTATCTGCCTCTTTCGGTCAAGAGCAAACAAAGAGACTTTTGCAAATTCCCCTCTTTTATTATTTTCTTTCCTTTGTGCGAAAAACCGAAGTAAAAAATTCGATTCGGAAGGCCGATAATGAAATTCGGAACCTTATTTCCAGATGAAAATTCGCCTTTGGACCACAGCCTTTTTTTGCTTCCTCTTGTGGGGAGGTTCTCTAGGCGCTCAGCAAGATATCCGCTTGGACGGCGGAGGTGACGGTTCGAGCGTTGCGGGATCCCTAAATGTGGAAGTGCTTCGCGATGGGAAGTCTGTGCGAATCTCTTGGGATCCTCCTCGTGAAACAGGAGAGATCATTGTGGCCAGATCTTCTGGGATCATAGATAGTCCGGATAAATGTTATATTGCAGATTCTTTAGGAAAATTCCCAAGCGGAGTTGCGAACGGGGTCAATCAGATCTACGATTACAATCTCAAACCGGGGACGTATTATTATGCTGTAGTGCTAGCACATCATGTTCGTAGAAAAGATATTCGTTTGGTTGCGAATCGGAATTTTACGACTATTCCGGTAGTGATCGAGAATAATCCCCAGCCGAGCAATCCTCCTCCGGTGCAGAATCCTCCTACCAACCAAAATCCTCCGGTGAATAACCAGATCCCTCCTGCGGAAGAGCAAAAGTATTTATCCGACAATGCTCGCGTAACGGACATAGCAGTTAAGAGAGAAGGAAAATTTGTTCGTGTTACCTGGGAACCTTATCCAAAAGGAATTCCGGGAGAGACAATTTATACGATCTATAAATCTGCCGAGCCTTTATCCAGTTTAAGTTTGATGAGAAAGGCAGAGAAGCTTGCGGAAGTTTCCCATCCTGAGAATAATTTCTTAGATCAGGATCTCAGTAAATCTCAGACATTGTACTATGGGGTTTCGGTAAAGCAAGGTCTAAAGGAAGTCCTGCCTCTGGTACAGAACCAATCATTTATCCGTCACTTCTATGTTTACGATCAGGATAAGAGGAAGCCTCCGAAAGAAGACGACTCCGTAGTGACCAATCCTGACTTCTCCTTCGATGAGATGCATGTGAGAGATCTGAACGCTACTAGTGTGGAAGGCGGGTTCCGTTTGGATTGGAAGCCTCCTACAAAGGCGGACGAGAATACGGTATATTCCATTTATCAAGCGCTCAAACCTTTATCAGGTGGTGTCTCCACATTCTTAGGTGGGAACGTGAAGAAGTTAGGCGAGATTGCTCATCCGGATACGAACGTGATGATCCGTATGAAGCCTTCCGAGGGAACCGTTTATTTCGGTGTGACTGTAAAAAGGGGAGACGTAGAGGATTTTACTCTTACTCTGGATCAGTCTTTTGTTGCCATAGGAATCAATCCTGGTCCCGATCAGAACAATCAGCAGGATACTGCAGAACCTGAACCGACCAAGGAAGATTCCAAACCGAAGGAAGAGGAACCTAAGACTGTACAAAATGAAGAAAAGGCCCCTGTTCTTGTCCAGAAGGACGAAGGTTCCGAAGAGGAAATGGATCGGATCTTGAAGTCGACTTTCTGGAAAGACGATTATGCGGAGGCGATCCGACAATTGGGTCCTTATTCCGGATCGGGAGATAATTCCTTACGAGGAAAGGCCAAGTTCTACTTGGGAATGTCTTATTATAGAAAAGGCGAATATAATAAAGCTTTAAAGTATTTTGTACAGAAAGATACTAAGGCATATAATCCGGAACGAACCGAATTCTGGACCAAGCAATGTTTGTCCAGGATTGGCGGAGGGAGAAGATGAACCGTTCCATCATTTTAGTAACAGGATTCTTATTTGTGTGTGCCGGCTTGTTGACCGGCATCTATACCGCGGTGATCCAAGATAACGATTCTTCGAATCGTACTATCCTGGAAAAGGTCCGCGAAGGTGAGGAATTCCTAAAGCATTCCAATCCTAAATCGGCAGAGAAAGCTTTGGACATCTTCGCAGAGCTTTCTTCCAAGGATCTGGGCTCCGATCTTTCTTTCCGTATCCAGTACGATCTAGGTGCCGCTCTGGACAAGACCGGTGATAAGATGAGAGCCCTAGGGATCTTTAGAGAGCTGAACCAGAAGGAAGGTCTTTCGAGAGAAGAGAAAGCCAAGGTCGCTTACGGCCTAGGGAACCTTCTTCTTCTTTTGAATAGAGACGAAGAAGGCAAAGGCCATCTAGAAGAGGTGCTTCGTACTTCCAGCGATAATAAACTCAGATCAAATGCTCTTTCCGCGATTGCCGATTATTATATGAAGAAGGGCAATTACGATCAGTCCAGAAAGAACTATGTTCTCGCATTGCAGGAAGATCCTGAGAACGTGAAGGCTCGGGTTCGCTGGGGTAAGTCTCTTCGTCGAATGGGCAAGGACTGGTCCGCGTACGATGTGTATGAGGACTATGTGCAAGCGGATGCATATTTCGACCCGGACAAGGTAGCTGTGGATAAGGAATTCCGTTCCGGCCTTCTGGAGAAGGGAAGACAATTATATGTTCATAAGCAGTACTACAATGCGATCGAGACCCTCAAAAAGGCCTTAGACATAGGGGTTAGCGAGAAGGCGAGAGAACAAGCCTGGTATTATATAGCGGAAAGTTATGATGCAGTAGGAAAACCGGAAACCGCCATCCAATATTTGAATAAAATATTAGAAAATTCTGATGGTACTATGGACCAGGCTGCAATCTTCCGCAAGGGAACGATCTATTTCCGCAACGGCCAATATGAGAAGGCTGCCTCCGTATTCCATGATGCTGCGGACCGCAATCCGGATTCTCCGATCGGAAAGAAGGCTCAAACTTGGAGAAAAGAGGCTTTGGACCAGATCGAGGACGATCTGAAATACAAGGACAGCGATACGGCTAAGACAAAGCCTTCCAACGATGACGACAATCGTTTGGACGATGACTGGAAATATTAAGAGTTACTGACGGAAAGGGCTGCTAAGCCGAATTATGCCGAAGTCTGAACAAATTCTTGTTCGGACATTTCTATCTTAATTCCTAAGCTATTATAGATAGCATGAGGAATATCTTTCAATGCCTTGATACTTTCCTTCATTTGATCCGTGTATTTTCCGTAAAGGATCGTGGGCACGAAATTCAAAGTGTGAACATCCACAGTGAGGTCTTCTAGATTTCCGTGATCGGAAGTGATGATGAGCTGATCTTCTTCCGGGTCCAAAGCTTCCAAGACCCCAAGTAAGAATTCCTCCAAGTCTTGGATGCATTTCTGAGCACCCTTCCAATTCATCTTATGACCGACTTTGTCCGTGATGAAATATTCATAGATGCAAAGAGTATGATCCTCTTTGACTGCTGGGACTATATTCTTGCCAGTCTCGTACGGGTCTTGGAGTTCTAAGACAGGATCGTCTTTGTCTATGAATTCCCTTCCGAACTTGCGTAGGAAATCACGGCTGATATCCATGTACAATCCCTTCCCCTCACGGAGATCGTTCATGCCTTTGAGCGGTTTGTCGGCTGCCATTTGGATCAATGTAGAAGCGGATACGTGCCGAGGATTTTTTTTAACGTGTTCGGCGAATCCGGGAGTATAACAATTTAGAAGATCAGCCTTAAATCCGTTCTCTTCTAGGATCCGAATGATAGAATACTTAGCGATGATCCTTTTGAGAGTGAAAGTGGGAAAGCCGCTCATATGTCGGTTCAGGACCTGGCAGGCATTGATCCCGGTCCATAACGAAGTTTGACCGGTTGCGCTCTGAGGAAGTCCCTTGATTCCCATGCTGGCATCCGTTCTGAGATAGACCAGGTCCTTGAGACGAGAAGGAGCATCCGATGGGATCTCTTTGCCGCCTAGGGGAAGGAAAATCCCTTTTGCATATTTCGCAAAAGGATTCTTTTCCGGATTGTTTTCCCCGAATCCGATCCCATCTATAAATACATAAAATATCATTCTATAGCCCGAAAGAAGAGCGCTCTCCTATTGAATTAGACTGATTCTTTAGGATAGAATCGCCGATACTAGAAAGGTGAACCCTCGTACAAGTAGCAGAAGATCTAGAATTCTCTCTCTGATACTCCTATGTCCTGCATTGGTTTCCATCCCTTTTTTACCTTCCGAGTGGGTGGATGCGGTTTTCTTCTCTCCGGTGCCAGTTCTTAGTTCGCTTCCAAAACTGAAGAAAGAGCTCTTCTCTTCTACTCTGGTCCACCGGCTCGAAGATCCCTACTGCGACCTGGGACTTCGATTCGAATATACGATCCGACAATTTTCCAATCTCAGTTCGGATAAGAATGCGGAATCTTTGGGTAAGTCCCTACGTTCTTCTTTTCGTTTAAAGCTAGTACGTATTTACGATTATAATTTCAGATCCATGTATTCTTCGGATCCGGAAGGACCTGCTTTTCACAGCGGGCTCAGGCTTTTAGGTTTGGAAGTTCCCAGATCCGGCTGGGAGGAAGACACTGAAAAATTCCTATTGTATCGAAGCGCGAATGGGGAGTTATATTTCCAAATTCCGAAAGAAGATGGAGAAAGGATCGTTCAGGAATCCACAGGTGCCAAGAGTACATATCTTCCTAGGGAATTTTCAGAAGGAGTATTGTACTGGGCCTTTCGAAAAACGGACCAAGGTTACGAGCTATTAGAAACCAATTTGGATCCTATGAGTCCCTTGCTTCCTGAAAAGACAAAAGAGTCGATCGATCCTACTCAGAGAGAAGGGGGAGAAGTAGAGACTCATGCTTTGCTCGAAAAATTCTCCAAGCCAGGTCGTTTTCTGCAAAGGCCGGTCTGGGAAAAGATGATCCAAGGGAATATGGAGATTTTTCTGGCATATCCGAGAAAGTCCAGAGCCCAAGAGATGTTATTGATATTGGCGGCAATATCCGCATCCCTTCTTTCTTTGTTAGGCGGGATCCTCGCTTCTCGCATTTTGTATACGATCCGAGCGGAAAAAAGATACTCGGAGAGAGAAGACACACTAAAAATGAAAACAGAATTGGTCCGCTTACTCGGGCTCGTTCGGGAAAGGACTAGATGATCGGCTCTAAACTCAGACTCGTTCTTTCACTGGCATTCTTATTCTCCTCCATGATACTTTGGTTGGAGCCGTATTTTCCTTCGGGAATATTTTATAAGTCCAGATTAGATTCCGTATTTTCTTCTTTTAATAAAGATGTCTTGGAATTGGAGAAGGATATCCGAGAATCCAAACCGGAAGAACTCGGGATCGATTCTTCTTTCGTTCCTGTAAAAACATTCACAACCTGGGATCCTATCTTAAAGATCACTCCGGATCTGGAATTCTCGGATGAGAAGGAAAGGCTCGTACTTTCTCAATCTTGGGAAGGGAAGATCAGTAGGCTCTTGATCCTAGAGAATGAACCGGTCTTATTCGTACCTATACAAGAAAAGTCCATCGCGGTCCTAGCGATCTTAGACAAAGATAGATTTAGGATCTCCATCGAAGACAAGGTAGAATACTTCGTTCCGGAACCTAAGGTCGGCTCCTTCTCTAATTGGGAAGAGAAGGGAGATAAGGCGGATCCTCGTAGGATCTCCGAAGAACTTTTGCGTTCTATGAAAGACTCCGGCACGGATTTCAGAGAGATTCGATTGGGAGAGAAAACATACAGAGGATATTACGCTTCCTATTCTGACGACAAGATCGGATTCATCCAAGGAATTTTATTGTTAGTTCCTACGGAACCGAATTTGTTCCTACTTCTATTTCCTATATTCTTCGGTCTTCTTCTGGCTTTGGATCTTTGCATTCTTTTGGTTCGTAGGAACAAGGCAGTCATGATCTACAGGCGTTCTGAAGTTTCTAGATTGATCCAACTTCTCTCCCAAAGGATAGAAGAGGGTACCTTCCAACAGATAGAAGCCAAGAAAATGCAGGAGATCCCCGAAGTTCCTGAAATGGTTACTCAACCGGAGCCAGCGACCCTAGAGACGCATGCATCTTCATCCGGTACCTTCTACGTTTTGCCTTTCGATCTTCCTCAGGATTCTTTCTTAACTCCTAAATATTTAAGAGAGAAGAGATCTTTGGAGCCGAGTGCTTCCGAATTCACCGGCTCCGTTACGATCGCAGAACTTCCTCCTCCCGTTCAGAAAAAGAGAGAATCTATCTTTACCGAAGAACTTGCTAAACTTGTGGAGAAGGTAAAGACTGTCGCTCCAGCGGAAGAAATCCAAAAAATAGAGATCAGCGATCGTCCAAAGGATTCCGGTCTCCTTGCGAAAGCGTTAAGAGTCACAGGACTTGCGGAAATCGGTCTTAAGGCTGCAAGAGGTCTTTCTCCTCAGCATAAGTCTAGGTTCTTTTTATGGGCAAGGGCTTGGTGGGGGATCCGAAAGACAGATCCGAACGAGGAGCTTCCTCTTTCCGAAAAATTCAAGACTTGGCTGGAGAAGCAACCTATCCGAGAGAAAAGGAAGATCTTGGAAGTATTGGATGAGATCCACCAAGGTTTGGATACTCCCATGTCTTCTCTGTTGAAATATTATTTAACGATCTTCTCCTCTTTGCATCTAAGATCTTTCAGTATCCATTTTTACGATAGAAGAAGAGGCGCTTATCTTCCAGTGGTCTCGTATGGACTGCAACCTTATAGTCGCCAGAATATGATCTTCTTATACGGGGACCAATTCTTAGGAAAAGAGACCGGAGACGTTTCTATCATAGACGTAACGGAAGAAAAAAGGAACGATCACTTCTTTCGAAAGAAGTTCGATATGGCCGATCTGGACGGAGTGATGAGGATCGTGTCCTTTCCGCTTTTTAGATCGGGATTGGACTTTAGATTTTTCTTATTATTCCCCGATCCACCAAACAACGATTTGGCCGATCAAATCCGTGATAATGTGGAGAACTCGATAGAACCTGTAGAAGATGCTTTCCTACAATTAGAGATAGAGCAGGCTTCTCATGCGATCCAAGACAAACGGGACCTGGTCCAGATCCAATTCCTTTTATTGCGCTGGGCGACCCACGGAGAAAGAAGCAGATGCAATCTGTATAAGATCCGACCTTCGGTGGACTTGCAATACCAGGTTCTAGAAGAATGGAGAAGAAATGCCTTGGAAAAGATCCAGCCCATCCTCGATTCGGAAGATTACGGCTTCGGCGTTTCTCCTTCCGAGATCTTCGTTCTCTCCAGAGAAGAAAGACAAGGTCAGCTAAAAGAGATCATGGAATCACTGGGTCAACCGTATGAAATACAGACCCTTCCGTATCCGGAAAATGGAAAGAATCTCTATACTTATATTTAAGATTTTCTTAATACGCCTCTTAGGAGTTCTATCTCTTCTTCTATTCTCGGTTTCCGTTTTTGCCCAAGAGGAGAACCGTAGGGAATGGAATAAGGCGGCTAAAGAAAAGATCCTAGCTTTTCAACAGAATGGGAAAGAAGCGGAGAGTCTTCCCTTTCTGGAAGAATATGTGAAGAAGAACCCGAGTGAGCTGATGTTCCGTCTCTACTTGGCTCGCGCTCTTTTTTGGAGGGCCGATCTTCCTCTTCCCGAGCATTCCGAAGACGTATTCTCGCGCATGGAAAAGATCAAGGCTATCCGCGAGAACTATCTGAGATCTGCCGGCATTTTCGAAGAGGCCTTGGGGCATTTGAGTAAGATCGCTCCCAGAGATCCGGACCTGGGAAAATGGCTTTTTCTTTGGGCCATGACCGAATGGTATGCGGGAAGAGAGGACAGGGCGATCCAGCTTTTTAAGAAAGCATTCAAGCAGGATTTTCGTTTGAACCAGGCCAATTTCAATATTGCCGCGATCTATGAGAGCCTAGGTCAGATCGTAGATTCTAAAATTTATTACGGAACCTACTTGAAAAACGAAAAGGAACTGAAAGAAGAGGAGTAATGGCACGTGTCGAAAGAAGATTTCAAATGCTCCTCACGGAAGAGGAATTCGAACTATTAAGGACCGAAGCGGAGAAAAGAGAGCTCTCCGCCTCCGAGCTGCTTCGCACTTGCTTTCGAAACGAGATCTTCCGATCCGATTCCTACCAAAGATTGGAAGCCTTGAGAGAGCTGACTAGAATCTATCCGGAAGCTTCTGCTTGAAATTACTATTGTCCTCAGAATGTTTCAAAGAGCTGGTCAGAGGTTCTGCGACTTCTAGACGCTCTGTCTTTTCGGCAATGGAATCCCTCACGAAAAAGAATCATCTATTTGTATTAGCCCTTCCGAGTTTAGAAAACCTATTAGCAAAAGAATCGGATCCTGTGAAACGGGAGATCCTTTGGAATCAGGCCAAGAATTTATTCTTAGAATTCCTTCCTGTTCGAAAAGAGGAGATCAGTCTCGCGATCCGACTTTCTTCTTCTACTTCTTTGCGCTGGGAAGAATGGGTGGAAGTTGCTACAGCCTCTCTTGCGGATCTGGATGGAATACTTTGTCTGGATCGGAAGTGGAAGGAGCAGAGCCTGGTAAAAATACTACTCGCTCAGGAAGTAGACCTCGACGGGGTCGCTTAAAGGACTCAACTGGTCCGCACCCGTCGAAGGATCGTAGAAAGAATTATAGGCTGCGATCTTGAAATAGAACGTTAGACCCTTCTGTAGGAATAAAAGCTTTTTATCGTACGGATCTTTTAGCGGTTTTCGTTTTCCCTTTCCTTTTTTGGGCTTAGGAAGATCTTCCGAATCTTCTTCCGGTTTCTCTGCGTTCAGACTGATGAGTCGATTGTCCACGCATTGGCAGAGTTTTGGTCCACTCATTTCGTTCCGTTTCGGACAAGATGAATCCTCTCCCTGGATCGGATCCAGATATTCGCTCATGGCTAGCTTGGTCTTTCCGTTCGTGGTTAGAACAGGCATTTTGCCTTTTTCTAATTCTTTGCTCGTGCCTTTTAGAATGCCCACCATTCGATTCGGACCCACGCCGTAGTGGATCACATATCCGCCTTTTTGTTGTACATTCCTTTCTGGGTTCGGAGTCCAGCTCAGGCAGACCCGAGGGCTGTCCCCTGCTTCCGGATAGCTGTCGTCGAAATAGACTACCTTCAAGCCCATAGGTTTGACGGGAGGAAGGGTTTCTTTATAAGAAAAAGATAATGCTTCTAGTTCCGGACTGGTCTTTGCTAATGAGTCCGCTTTGAATTTCACTTTTACCTGATAGTATTTGAATCCGGGAACTTTACCGTTCCAGATCCGATCCAAAGGAATTCTATAGCTGGATGCCTTCCCTCTAGGAGCGGACTCCTCCTCGGTTTCTCGGGCTGGATCGTCTTCTTTATATTCCTCTTCTATCTTTCTAAGGTCGACGGATCTCCAGGCAGGTCCTTCCTCCGTTCTTCCGAAGATCTTAGGAGAAAAACGGAAATACAGCTCAAGCACGGAAGACTTGGGTACATTCGCCTTTATGAAGACGCTTTCAGGAAATGAATTGGTATATTTAGTACGATATACAGGAGAGAGAGCCGTTCCGAATTTTGCTTCAGCAGTAAAGGAAGAAGGATCGTACTTTTGTCCTTCGTAGGAAGTAGAAAGCGCTTCCGGATCGGGCGCACCCTTCGCGACCAAGAAATCATCCAACCATCCGTAAAAGCTTTCTCCTATTTTGAAGGGAGTGCTGTCTTCCGGATGGAATCCGATCCGGACAATCGGTTCCTTGTTAGAAACGGAGGATCTATCTACTTCCTTTCCGTTGATATAGAAGACTACTTCTCTTTGGGCGGGGCGGATCTGTATAATGAAATGATTCCATTCGGAGCGGGAGATCCTGGATCTTCCCGCAAGTTTCAGAGAGACATGGGTCTTGTCTTCTTTTTGGAAAAAGTTACGGAATTCTAATATAGGGATCTCGTCCTTGATCCTGAGATCCCAGCCGAACTTTCGTCCTCTGGTATATAATTCCTTAGAAAGAAGGACGGCTTCCTTGTCCAGGGTCCCAGGCAACAAGAAGAAGGAGATATAAAATTCCTCTTTGATATCCGAGCTGGTCAGTATTCCTTTTGTCTTGCCGGAGATCTTAATCCCGGAGCGTTTGCCCACGAATCCCGCCGATTTCTTTCCCGAGTGAGACTTGCTTGGATCTGGTAAATAAGAAGAAGATAATATTCTATAGCCGCCGGCCTTGTCCGCAAGGTCCGAGGCTTCTTTTTCTTCGAAGTCTAAGAATAGATCCGCGCCTTCTTTTCTATCTCTTGGGCTTAGATCCAATTTGGGAGTCCCATTCTCCGTTGTACTCAGACGGATCTGTTTTAAGACAAAGGAACTTAAGGAGAAGGAATTTGTCTCCGCGGAGATAGTGGAGACGATCAGGACAGCGAAACAAATTAAACCGACCAGAGAGATTGGTAATAAGACTTTGTTTCGCATCCCAGAATATGATCCGATTAAACGATGGTGTCTAACTGTCCCACTCTTCTTTCATGGCGTCCAGCCTCGAAAGTAGTGGTGAGCCATTTTTGCACGATGCGAACTGCGAGGTCTTTTCCAAGAACCCTTCCGCCTAATACAAGAACGTTTGCGTTATTATGCCTGCGGGACATTTCGGCAGTGAACTCGTCGTGGCAGAGAGCCGCTCGGATCCCCTTATGGCGGTTGGCTGCGATAGAAGCGCCGATCCCTGTTCCGCAAAGGGCGATCAATCCTTCCACTTCGTTAGAAAGAACTTTTTTACAGGCTTCTGCAATGATTAAGGGATAGTCTACGGAGGATTCGTCCTTTGTTCCGTAGTCAACGATCTCAACGGAGTTTCCTAATTCTTTTCGGAGGTATTCTTTTAGTTCGAAACCGCCGTGATCGGAAGCGATACCAATTTTTTTCATGTTCTAAGGGTACCGTACCTACGAGAATTCCCCCGTTCAAGCAATTTACAGTAGAATGACGAAAAAGAAGAAAAAGACCTTAATCGAATAAAGCTTCTTTGATAAAGTCGGGAGCGATCTGATAGAATTCCCAATGCTGCAGAAAGATCGCTAGGTACGTACTTTGGAAGGAAGAAAAAGGTAAGGGTCTGTCCGATAAGGATTCCAACTCCGCTCGGTTGAGCCTGGACAATAGCTCTTTCTTTGCGCTTAAGAATGTACGGAGAGTCTTTTCTTCGTAAGCGGAAAGTCGGATGGTCTTTTCGTCGGAGAGTAGATGATTCTCATAATGAGAGTACAGTGCGTCTCTTAGATCCCTGTGCCTCATATGATCCAAGATCAGAGTGTTCTTATCTTCCTTGGAAAGATTCAGTTTTTGGACGCAGTCCAGACTTTTGAGTAGGGACCTGGCCTCTTCTTCTGCGAGAAGATCGGCAAGCTTGGTTCGTTCTTCGGGAGAAAGTTTGGATTTATAGAAATCCTTTACTTCTTTGGAACCATTCCCTGCGGAGAAACAGTTCCCAGTGCTAATGCTCGTACGAAAGAATAAGGGAGCCGAGGAAAGGCTTTGCAAACCGAATAGAAGAAGACTGAGAATGCAAAGGTTCCGTTTCATCTGCGTAGCCTCGATCAAGCCTTCTTCTCGAATTCCTTCATGTAATCGATAAGAGCGACGACGCCTTCTCTTGGCATTGCGTTGTAAATCGAAGCTCTGAGTCCGCCTACTAATCTATGACCTTCCAATCCGACGAGTCCTTTCTCTTCCGCACCGGCTAAGAACTTGGACTCCAGATTTTTATCTTGGAGAGTGAAGACCACGTTCATAACGGATCTGCTAGAAGGTTTCACAGCAGCCTGATAGAAGGAAGTGGTGTCCAGATAATCGTAGAGAAGTTTGGCCTTCTCCTCATTGATCTTTTCGATCGCATCTATTCCGCCTTTTTCCTTGAGCCATTCGAAGACCAATTTGGACATATAAATAGAGTAAGTAGGGGGAGTATTGTACATGGATTTATTCTTTGCGGTCAAAGCGTAATCCATCAGGACAGGGATGGTTCTCTTGGAACGTCCCAAAAGATCTTTACGAATAATTAATACACTCAGACCGGAAGGCCCGATATTCTTCTGGGCTCCGGCAAAGATCGCCCCGAATTGACTGATATCGATCTTGCGAGAAAGGATCTCGGAAGTCATATCTGCGATCAAAGGAGCCTTGGTGAGTTTCGGGAATTTAGGATAACGAGATCCTAATAGAGTATTATTGGAAGTGATATACACATAGGCCGCTCCCGGATTCACCATGGAGTCGTCCAGCTCGGGAACCTCGGTGTATTTATGATCTTCGCCGTCGTAGATCTTTTTTACGGGATTGAAACGAAGCGCTTCTTCCATCGCCTTCTTGGCCCAGATCCCAGTGATCGCAAAATCAGCGGACTCACCTTCGTGCAATAAATTGAGGGGGAGGGCGGAGAAGTGAAGGCTCGCACCCGCGGATAGAAACATAATTTCGTAATTTTCAGGAACGGAAAGTAGTTCTCTCAAGAGTGCCAGAGATTCGTCCAGGACCTTCTCGAAAAGCTTTCCTCTATGGCTCACTTCCATGATGGACATGCCGGAACGTCTGTAGTTTAGGAACTCGGAGGCTGCCTTCTCCATAACTGGGGTAGGTAACATAGCCGGGCCACCGTAGAAATTGTAAATTCGACGTTCAAATTCGCTCATGAGGTTAAGGTAAAAACCCAGTCCTGAGAGGCAACTTTCTTCCGAGGGAGCATCCCAGGAAGCATGGAAAAATCCTTGGCAGAGTCCTTGCTAAAATCGTATGATAGCGAATCGTATCCCGATTCCTTTTTTTCAGGGATATATCTGCGTTTCTAAGGAGTTCCTCATCATGTCACGGATTCGACTGGCAGTATTCATTTTCTTTGCAGGGAGTTTGGTGCTTCCTTTGCTCGCTCAAGGCGGACCCAGATTGGGAGAAAGAGAAGTTCGATCTTCCGGAAAAGTAAACTTCGTAAACAGATCTGCTGCGAGAGCGGATGAAGAGACAAAGGGTAGCAATGCTAAGACCGGAGCAGCCCTCGCCGAGGCTTTGAAGAAGGATCCGAAATCTCCTGCAAGCACGGACGGGATCACTGCGATCCGAATTCTTCCGGAAGAAAAGAAGTTCGGAGCCGACCTGATCAGCCTAGGAAAAGATGCCGAGTACGGACATATTAATTCCGTACAAAGGATCATCGCAGGCTATGTAAAATCCAATTTCGGGTATTCGGAACAGAACTCGGAAACACTCGCAACCTATATTCTATATTACAATGCGATCCATCGCAAGAATGCAAATTACGTAAAACGCAAATACAACGACGAGGTCGTGAAGAATGTCGAGGCCGATAAGATCGGTATCGCTAGACGTTATACGGATTGGGCGGGAAAGACCCAGATCATTATTCCAATTGTCGCAAGCATTCTCTCCGAAGACGGAAAGGATCTGCATACGGACGAGCTAGAGCACGAAGTCAACAAGGACCTGGACAAAAAGAAAGAAGGCCAAGAAGACAAGAAGAAAATGGACGATCTCCAGCGACAAAAGTTGGAAGATGAAAAGCGCAAGCTCCAAGAAAAGAAAGATGAGAACAAAAAACAACAAGAAGCTGCTTCTCAAAAAGACAGAGCCGCAGAGAAAGAATTACAAGAGCTGAACAAGGATCCTGTTAAGAACAAACAGAAGATCGCGCAAAAGCAAGAAGAGCGTAAAACTGCTCAACAGCAGCAACAAGCCGCTAAGAAAGAAGAGCAACAGTTAAAAGAAAAAGAAAAGGAGATCGCTAAGAAGGAAGAGTCCCGTAAATCGGATTCCAAATCTTCTTCCTCATCTTCCTCTTCGAGCGATTCAAAGAAGGATTCTCCTTCTTCTTCCGGAGGTTCTAGCAGTTCCTCTAAATCGGATGATAATAAATCCAAAGAAGAATTGAAGAAGGAACTCTCCGATACCAAGAAAGAACTGGAAACCGTTAAGGAAGAACAGAAGCAGAAAGAAGACTTCGACAAAAACGTGGTCGGAGGAAAGATCCTCTTCTTAAAAACTCTGAAGTATACGTCCGACGGACATTATAGCAACGAACTCCAATTATTGGACCCTGCAAAAGACGATACCATCTTCAAAGGGGACTTCAATAAGATCTGCGGACGTACCTTTGAAGTCGTAGATGGAAAGGCCTTGGTAGTAGGTTACGAGTCGGACCACTCTGCCGCTCATAAATTGATCCTGATCGATCAAGAGACCTTAAAGCCTGCGGTTTGGTCCGCTGATTCCGTGTTCTGGCGTTCTCCTATGATCCTGAAAGGAGAGGATATCTACGCATTCGAAGAAAGGAATGGAAAATATTTCCTGAGCCGCTTCGATAAGGGCCTGAAGAAGACCGCAGGAACGGAAGAGGAGATCTCTCCTAACTCCAACGTTACTTTCTTTGGTGAGAAGATCTATGTGACCGGAAAAGAAGAAGCTTCCGGTAAAACCGAGATCGCAGTGTTTAACAAGGCGGATCTGAAACTTCTCAAGAAGATCAAGCCGTAAAGATCCGGAAAATTAGGATCGTCTACGGTCCATAAATGAGAAAGGCGGGTTTCATCCCGCCTTTTTTGTTTTATCGTTTCTTCAAGAGCCAGAGTCCTATACAGACCGAGCCGATCTCGGTGATCATGCTTAGATAAATGTATTCGTTTCCGGGACCATCCAATAACAGTGTATAGAGTCTTGCTAGAAAAAGACCTCCCGCGCTGGCAACGGAAAGTAAGATCGCCGGGATCTTAAAATCCTCTTTGTTCAAACCGTAAAAGATCAGCAGTCCTACTCCGAAGCACATTCCTCCATACATCGCTCTAAGATCCGCTAATGCCGCGCTGGAATGGACGGAGAGTCCGATCATTCCCGCCAAAGGGACCGGAAACAGGAAGAAAGCGATCGTAAATGCGAGATAAACGGCAAGGTTCATCCCGAGAAAGACCTTAGTTATTAAGCCGATCCAAGGCGAAGTCTCTGATCTGCCTGTCGTAGAGATTGTATGTGTTTGCATTTGATTTCCTCTCAAGGAGTTGATGAGAAGAAGATACGACAAAGAAAAGTCCTCGTCGTCCGGCGTTATAAAGGCTTATACATTTTTCGAAAGGAAATCGGAGTTTTTTGGGTAATCCTTAAAAAAGCCTCATTAAAGGAAGAGCGGTTATTGAACCCGACCGTCATCGCAATCTCTAGAACTGTTTTGTCTGTTCCTTTAAGAAGTTCCTTTGCATCCTCTATCCTATGCTGATTGATAAAAGAAAAGTATCCTTTGCCTAAGCGGTTGTTTAATAGTTCCGACAATTGATGCGATGTGATGGAAAGTTCCTTGGCGAGTTCGGCAAGGGTCAGATCTTCCCTTCTATGCAACTTCTCCGCGTAAAATAGACGATCTAAATTTTCCAGGATCGGTTCGGTGTTCATACCTTGGAGCCTAGAACGCGCATATTTAGCCTGTATCAAGTCGGAACGCAACACTTCCGGAAGATCGAAATACTTTCTACGTATATAATATACTAGAGAAACTGCGAGAGAAACAACAACGAGAGAAAGCTTCAAGAAGATCGGATGGTATAGCAAACCTAAGATCCCTAGAACGGAAACTAGAAGCGAATCCAAGCAGAAGATCGTGAATAGGAATTTGGCCCTAGCTTCTTTTATTACTAAAAGCGCCTTCAAGATAGGGAAGGAAAAGCTAAGAGAAAAAAAACCTGCGCCTAAGTAGAGGAGTCCTAACCCGGAAAAAGCAGGACCCGAACCGATCCCAAAATTCCAAGGAGGTCTTACATATTCTCCGCTACTTCTAAAATAGATCGAAGCTCCGAGCGCTAGCAGGCTAGGTAAAAAGAAAATAAGATGCCGACTTCGGAATCTAAAATCGTCTTCGGAAAGAGATAGAACCGTGAGAAAAGCAAAGGCCGGTGGAAGATAGAGCAAGGGTAGGGTCCAAAATTTCAAGGCCTGGTCTTGGCCAGAATTTTGGTTCAATACCAACGAACTAGAAAGCTGCATACAACCTATGCTTGCTAGAGTAAGTGCTAAAAATACTTGGAATAGGTTCCTTCTATCCGAAGGAAATTCTCCTACAAAGAGAAGAAGAGATAGGAATCCTCCAAATAGAATGAGCCCATCAAGGAACCAACCAAACAGATCGGACATGGTCCCATCCTATTCCTAAGAAGGAATAGTCGAATCTAAAATTAGTTTAGAAAGATTATCTCATCGAAGTGAGATCTCTATAAGCTCTGACTACACCATCAGCCAATGTTTTGGTGAAGGTCAGCGCCACTCTCGCTTTCTCGGATGCGATCATGACTTCGTGAGCGTCCACGCTGTTCGGATCATAGACCATTTTTTGGGTCAGATTATCTGCTTCTACTTGCAGATCGTTTACGGATTGAAATGCGTTTCTCATCGCTTCCGAAAAGCTTTCGGCAACGAAATCGGGAGAGACAGGCTCTTTTACGTCGGCGTAATGACGATCGTCTTGTACATTTACGCTCACCTTATCTCCTTTTGGAGAAAGAGGAAAACGGGAATCGGAATAACCTGAATTATAAGTGTACCATAGTTTGGAATTGAAGTCTACTTGCATTAGAATCTCCTAAATTACGCTCTTCCGATTTCCAGAGCCTTATTGAACATTGCCTTGGAGCCGTTGATCATCTGTACGTTTGCCTCGTAGGAACGTGAAGCAGAGATCATGTCCGTCATTTCGGTGACTATATTTACGTTCGGCATTTCTACATAGCCTTTTTTAGGACCGATCTGTATGGAATCCGGGTGGGTCGGGTCGTAAACCAATCGGAGAGGGCTCATGTCCTTCTCGATCTTCATTACCTTTACTCCTCTTCCTTCGCCAGCGTCTAGGCCGAAAGGATAGACAGGACTTCTCCATTGGGTCCTGAGATTGACCGGAGTGAGAACGACTCTGTCCCTACGAAACGGTCCATCTCCGTTCGTATTACGAGTCGTAGTGGCGTTCGCGATATTGTTTCCGATAACGTCCATCCGGAGCCTTTGTGCGGAAAGCCCGGTGGCGGAAGTATTGATTGCAGTAAAAAGTCCCATGATCCTTCCCTTATTTCTTAGCTATGTCGCCAAAGCGAGATTAGGCTAGCCTCATTACGTTCTTTAAATCCCTGAAGTTCGCATTCAGTCTTTCTGACATCATCATGTACTGCATTTGGGAATTGGATGCATCCACGACTTCCTTTTCAGGATCCACGTTATTCCCATCGGCTCTCATTGTAGTCAGGTAGTCTACCTGGGCCTTCGGTTTTACGGTACGATAATCTAATGGAGTAAAAAATGATATATGACGTTCGTCTTCGATACGCGTAGGAATTGCTTTGGATTCCTCGATCTTCTCGGATTCCAACGCTCGCTTTATCATGGATTCGAAAACTACTTCACTTCTCTTGAAATGAGGAACATCTGCATTTGCGATGTTATCGGAAATTACCCTTCTTTTTAAAGAAGCGGTATTCATTCCTCTTTCCAACAGGTCCTGGGTCTTCATGAAAAGGGTTTTTTGGAACATAAAGCTCTCCCGAATAAAATTTCGGTTGAATTTCAAATTTCCCGAAGATAAAAAAAGGAATCTGGCCGAAAATTTTAGCTGAGAGGCCGAAAAAAGGGATATAACTGAAAATGGCAGAACATTCGGAGATTATCGAGATCAAACCGGAACTAACAGCCCTTTTCAATGACTATTATGCGTTCAGAAACGAGCTGATGGACGCGATCGCCAAAAAACCCAAGAAAATCGTCTTGGATCTGGGCAAAATCCCTGTGATGAACTCTATCTCCATCAGTTCCTTGGTTTGGTTCTGTAAAAACGCCAAATCGGAAGGAATAGAGATCGATATCCGAGAGATCCATCCGGATCTTCTGAAAACCTTCGAAGTATTGAAGATAGACGAGTACTTTCAGCGAATTTAAAGTAGGGGCGTATCTATCCTTCTCCGAGCTCGGAATTCCCTGGACATCTTTCTTAGGCCGGTTAGCCTGGCTCCCATGAAAAAAATTCTTTTTTCTCTCCTGATCTTTTCCTTTGCGATCGGTTGTTCCGCTCCTATACAGGAAAGGATCCTTGGGATCTGGGAAAGAACCTCCACTTGCACTCCTGAAGGACAATGCCAAGACGCCGTCGCAGGCAAGGCTTCTAAGCTGACCCTTCTTCGTCCCGGACTTGCGATCTATGAAAATCCGGAAGATTCCGAAAAGCAAAGAAAGATCGAATACGAGTTATTCGAGAAGAATACGAAATCCAATTCTCCGGAGCTATTGTTCCGTTTCCTGAATCTAGGCTTTCAGATCCGCTACATTATCCTGAAAGCGGATAGGGATAAATTGGAGCTTTTCAATCCGGATCTGAACAATACGGAGATCTATAAGAAGGTTGGCGTCGTAGCCGAATGATCCTTTGCAGAGAAAAGATACTTCTTCTTTTCTTTAGTTCCGTTCTTGTCTTGGGGACTTCTTTGCAAGCCAAGGAAGCCGAGGCGGGAGCGGATGAGAACCAGTCGATCATTGCTCCTTCTCCCGAAGGAGAACTTCCTCCTCCTCCGCAACCTACGGATCAGAGCGAACTTTCACGTAGGAAGTACCAGATCCTTGCCTTGAATACGGAAACGATCAATCTATTAAGATCTAATAATCTTTCTAAGGCACAGGCAAATATCGAGAAACTGAAAAAACTGGATCCGGATTGTTTGGAATTCCATTATCTGACGGGCGCTTATTTGTACGCTCTCGGAAGATATCCTCAATCCAAAAAGGCTTTACTCAAGGCCGTAGAATTGAATCCGGGACATGATCCTTCCTATTATTTGCTCGGAATGATCTTCGTAAGAAGAAGCAAATGGGAATCTTCCGTTCCTTATTTCCAGAAAGCAGTGGAGCTTGCGAATTATAATCCTTTCTACCGTTTAAATATGGCTCTTGCGTATTTCGAAACAGGACAGTATATCAAAGCAAAAGCCGAAGCGGAGAAGGGAATAGAACTAAAACCGAATTATAGAAATGCTAAATTAGTTTTATTGAAAGTAAATTTTCTATTGGGGAATAAGGCGGAGGCCTTGGCCCAATGCAAGGAATTCGCTAAAGAAGGATTCTTACATCGGGAATTTGCGCATATCTACGCTCGTCTGACTATGGATCTGGATAAGAATTTCAGAAAAGCGATCAAGCTGTATAACCAATTTCCGGATCTTTCCTTCAATGAGAAACGGTTTCTGGCACATGCATATTTTCATACTTCGAATTACAGGGCTTCCGCCAATACATACTCTGTCATAGCAGGGTCTAAGATCCTGTCCGAAGAGGACAAGATCAACTATCTTCGCTCTTTAGTCTTCATCCGAGATTATAGAAGATTGGAATTATTCGTAAGTTCTTGGATGGCGGAAGAACCGGAAAAGAAACTCAAGATCCAAGAAGCGTTGGATGTTGCTGAACTGATCAAAGATAACGATCCGAAAGTCTATCATATGCTTCCTTCTAGAAATCCTTACAATAATTGAGAAATCTTTCTTAAAGATCGGGGAAACCCTCTTTATCCGAATGGGAATGGAGGCCTCTCTGACTTGATTACATTCACGAGAGCATAATGAAGTTCAGTCTTCCTTCTTCTTAGTAGGAAAACGTAGGATATAAACGATCACGCAGATCCCTATGATTGCCATTCCGATCCGCACATAGATAATGGGGGCAAAGATCGCACTTATAGTCATTGTGATCACAATAGAAGCGACCGCGATGATCTTTGCCTTAAGCGGGATGGCTTTGTGAATTCTCCAGTCCCGGATAAAATTCCCAAAGTACTTATTGTTCATCAGCCAATTGTAAAATTTCTGAGAGGCTCGGGCATAACAGGCTGCCGTTAAGAGCAAAAACGGAGTCGTAGGAAGTACTGGGGTAAATATCCCGATAATCCCGAGTACAAGAGAAATAGTCCCAACGATGACGAGCAGATAACGCACAATGCTGTACCTGTGCAATCTAACTTCGTCGCTATAATCCTTGAATTCTTGAGCCAAGTTCTACCTCGTACGATCCGTTCATTTCGGCTTATTCCAATAAAAAAGGGAGGCAAGCCTCCCTTTTTCAAGAACCATTTCCTTAAAAATGAAATTCTTTCTGCGTTTTATCAGGTCTCTTTGAGAGCTGTTACGATTTCCTGAGTGGCTTTCTTTCCATCTTGGAAATACATAAGACAATTATCTTGGATAAAGAGTGGGTTTGGAACTCCCGCAAATCCCGGGCTCAAGGAACGTTTGATCACAATGATCGTCTTTGCCTTGTCTACATCCAGGATCGGCATACCTGCGATTGGTGAACCTGGATCTGTTTTAGCCAGAGGGTTTACCACGTCGTTCGCTCCGTTGATGATCACAACGTCTACGGTATTGAAGGTAGGATTGATCTCGTCCATTTCCTTCATTTTATCGTAAGGAATATCCGCTTCTGCCAAAAGAACGTTCATGTGTCCAGGCATCCTTCCCGCAACCGGGTGGATCGCAAATTCAACTTCGATATTCTTGTCGGTGAGCTGGTTATAAAGTTCACGGACTGCGTGTTGGGCTTGAGCCACCGCCATTCCATAACCAGGAACGATTACGACTCTTTGCGCCATATCCAGTAACATTGCCACTTCTTCTGCGGAAGTAGCTTTGGTCTTACCAGCGTAAATATCTCCAGACGGAGCAGAAGAAGCCGCAGCTCCCCATCCTCCGAATAGAACGTTCGGAAGGGAACGGTTCATTGCCTTACACATGATCTGTGTGAGTAGGATCCCGGAAGCTCCTACAAGAGATCCGGAGATGATAAGAACATTATTTCCTAATACGAATCCGGTTGCGGAAGCAGCAAGTCCGGAATAAGAGTTCAGAAGCGCGATCACTACCGGCATATCGGCGCCACCGATAGGCATTACTAATAGAACTCCTAAGATGGAAGAAACAAGGACGACGTACCAATACCATTCGATCTTAGTAGGTTGGGTAACGTTCAGGTATCCTAAATAAATGGCTCCGATCAAGAAGAGAACTTTTACGATCTGATCTCCGAAGTAGCGGACAGCTTTCTCAGAAACCAAGCCTTGTAGTTTTCCGAAAGCGATTAAGGAACCGGTCAAGGTTACCGCACCGATGATACCAGTTGCTGCAGTAGAAATGGTGAACTGAAGATTATTCAGCAGTTCGGTGTTCTTTCCGGTTTCCAGGATCTCCATAAGGGAGTTCCCACCGACTAAGAAGGAAGCTAGTCCGCCCAAGCCGTTTAATAGAGCAACTAGTTGAGGCATTCCTGTCATTTCCACTTTCAGAGCGATATACGCTCCGATCGCAGTTCCTACTAAGATAGCCGAGCCGATCAGAATGATATCGCTGCGCTCTATGGTTCCGTATTCTAAGAATACTCCCACCACTGCTAGGAACATACCGAATGCTCCGGTAAAGTTCCCTCTCACTGCAGTCTTAGGGTGAGATAGAAGTTTTAATCCGATAATGAAAAGGATACTGGAGACTAGATAAAGGAGGTTGATGTACGCTTTTTCCATTTAGAGTTTAATCCTTTTTCTTGAACATTCCCAACATGCGGTGAGTTACTACGAACCCTCCGATCACGTTGATGGTCGCGCCCACGATTGCGATAAATCCTAGAACTTGTATGATCCAACTGTGAGAAGCATGAAGAGTTAAGATGGCCCCGATAATGGTAATTCCCGAAATAGCGTTCGAGCCTGACATAAGAGGGGTATGTAAAAGAGGAGGAATACGGTTGATAACCTCGATTCCTACGAATACTGCGATCAAGAATATCGTCAGGTAGCTTACGAACTGTTCCATATTAGCTTCCTTGAGGGCAACCGGTGAGAAAACTTAAGAAAACCGGACCCCTAAAATCTGTTCGTTCACTTTTCTGGGATGCCTGCTTCCTGAAAACCCTTTTTTCGAAGCAAGCAGGAGTCGCATTTTCCGCAAGGTTTGCCCTGGATCGGATCATAGCAAGAATGTGTAAGGGAGAAGGGAACACCCAAACGAGAACCTAAAAGAACGATCTCTTTCTTATCCAAGTATTGCAAGGGAGTGCAGATCTCGAGAGGATTTCCTTCGGCTCCCATCTTGGTTCCCAAACGGATCGCCTCGGCATAAGCCTTGATGAATTCGGGTCTGCAATCCGGATAACCGGAGTAATCCAAAGCGTTTACACCAATGTACAGGCGTTCGGCAGAAATCCCTTCCGCCAAAGAAACACCGAAGGATAAAAATAAGATATTCCTGCCGGGCACATAGGTGTTCGGGATCTTTGTATGGCCCAAAGCATTCTTAGGAACTCGGATCTTCTTCTCCGTTAAGGAAGAACCTTGAAAGAAGTCCGGTTGTAGTTTTTGAATGAGATGAGGAATGCCTAAGAGTTTTGCGATCTTCTTTGCGGATCTTAATTCTTCCTTATGCTTTTGGTTATAATCGAAGGAAAGAGCAGTAGGGGAATAACCGTCTTGGATCGCTTTATAAAGACAAGTAGTGGAATCTAAGCCTCCCGAAAAAAGTACGACAGCTTTTGGGAGCTTGGAACTTTTTCGAACGCCGTTCGATTTAGAAGAAGGTCTTTCTGACTTCATGAAAAACCGATCTATTCAGCGGGGCCGTCATATACGCAGGCGCTTGTGCAGGTTTCGTGAAGAGTGATCCTGTGCAGAAGAGGAAGTTCCGGTTTCAATTTCTTCCAAAGCCAAACACTGATATTCTCACTCGTTGGATTTTCTAAACCTTGTACTTCGTTCAAAAGATAATGGTCTAAATGATTTTCCAGAAGAGGTTTCACTACCTTGCTGACTTCTGCGAAGTCCATGAGCCAACCGGTATGTTTATCGATCTGACCTTTCAGATGGATCTTGAAGCGAAAGCTATGACCGTGCATTCTTCTGCACTTATGACCTTCCGGTACGTTGGGGAGAAAATGGGCCGCGTCGAAGCGAAATTCTTTGGTGAGTTCTATTTCTTCCATGGAGATAAAAGGACGAACGAAAGAAGTTGAATGGAATGCAGACTTTCTTTTCGGATCCTAAAGATAGAATGCGGAGAAGGAAACGGACCGACGGATCTCAGTCGGTCTGAAGGAACAAAAAGGGAAGATTACTTTTTAACCAACTCTTTCAGGATTTCCTGTCTTTTCTGGTCTTTTTGGAATTCGTTTAAAACCAGCCATTCGCGTTTGATCTGTTTCTCGTTAATACCTTTTGCTTCCGCGTATTTTTTGAGAAGTTTAGCCGTTTTTTGGTTCATAACCACCAAAATCCGGGGGTCAGCCACGATGTCAAGTAGAGAAGGGAGCAGTGGGTAGAGGACTTTATAAGAAAGGAGAAGGGCCCGAAAAATCGGAGGCTTTGGATCCTCCTTCTTCTGATCTGATCCTATAAAAACCTGGGCTTATTGCAAATAGGGATTATGTCCCATTACAAAAGTATAATTCCGAACTTCCTTGGTTCTTATTCTCTTAGCATTCTTGGTACGGACATGCGGCCCCGGCAGGTTCCACCTCTACCGTGGCGTGAGGAATATGGAATTCTTGGCTGATCGTTCGGATCTTCTCCTTTAGCTTTTGGGCTTCTAGGATAGAAGTTCCCTTCATTCCCACATGCAGAGTGAGTACATGATAATCCCCGTCCATGGACCAGAGATGAAGATCGTGAACGGATTGGACGCCTTTCAGTTTTAAGATACGATCTTGCAATGCCTTTGTATCGATCCCTTCAGGAGAAGATTGCAAGTGAAGTAATAAAATTTTTCGTAAATTACGAAACGATTGAAAACCCACCCAAAGAGAAATGAGGATGGAAAGGAAAGGATCCACCCAGCCCCAACCCAGAGTGATGACTGCAATACTTCCGATAAGCACTGCGACCCAACCTAATACGTCTTCGAGCAGATGCAAGAAGGCGGTCTTTGCATTCAATCCGGACGCGCCTTTTAATTTGAGAAGCGCCGCTCCGTTTACGATCACACCTAATATGGAAAGACCGAACATTCCCCAACCGTTCGGAGAAGCAGGAGATTGCAATTTGCCGACTGCAAAGAAGAGGATTGCGAGAGAACCTACAAATAGGACGAAAGAGTTCACAAGTGCTGCGGAAAGACTGAGTCGTTTGTAGCCGAAGGTAAAAGTCTGGGTTCTAGGTTTATTCGCAATCTTTTGGAAGATCCAAGCTAATGCCAAGAAGCCGCTATCGCCTAGATCGTGTAAGGAATCGGATAAGATCGCAAGACTTTGGAAGAAATATCCTCCTACGAATTCAACTAAAGCGAATCCGAAGTTGAGTACGAACGCGTATAAAAATGCTCGGGAATTCTCCGGCTCCGGTCCATGATGATGACCGAACGGATGAGAATGGTCGTGGTCATGATCCTCGTGAGAATGGTGATGCCCGTGCATGGATCTAAACTATAAGATCTGTGAAAATTCGGCCAGTCTCTTTTTGGGAAATTGGTTGCAGGATAATGGGTTCTCTTTATCGGTAAGACCAAGATGAGTGAGTCTTCGAAATCAGAAGAGCTAGCTTCTATCCAAAAAGAAGTGGAGCCTTGCGTTCGCTGCAAGTTGAGTAGTACTCGGACCCAAACCGTTTTCGGAGAAGGAAATCCGAATGCGGAAGTCATGTTTATAGGAGAAGGTCCCGGCAAACAAGAGGACCTGACCGGTCGCCCTTTTGTAGGGAAGGCCGGTGAACTACTGACTCGTATCATCGAGAAAGGCATGGGAGTTCCGAGAGAACACGTATACATCGCAAACGTCACTAAGTGCCGTCCCACGGTGGATTTGAAATTCGAGAAGGACCGTCCTCCCGAAGACGACGAAGTGATCGCTTGCTCTCCTTTCTTACTCCGTCAGATCTCCGTTATACAACCTAAGGTGATTATTACTCTGGGAAATCCTTCTACTCGGTTCATTCTTCGGACGAAAGAAGGGATCACTAAACTGAGAGGCCAGTGGGGGGATTTTCATGGGATCCCTGTGATGCCAACCTATCACCCGAGCTATGTGATCCGCAATGGCGGAGAGAACAGTCCCCTCAAGCGAGACGTTTGGGAAGATATCAAAAAAGTCTTGGATAAGTTAGGCTGGAAGAGACCGGGCTGAAGCTGGTTTGCGCATACGCAGTTTTTTGGATTCTTTCCAAATCGTTTTACGGATTGTAGATCCGATTTTTTTGTATTTAATAAAAGTATAATATTGTATCTTTGAGAGGATCGGCCCGAGTGCTCGGGCCGATAGAAGGATCAGTCTCCCTTCTTCTTGGAAAGCCAGTCTGCGATTTTCTGATATATTTCAGAAGGTGCGTCTTCGTGGGCGAACAAGGAGAGGTGGTCGTAGTCTATGCTTCCTCCGTTGTCTCTGCCCGCTTCGTAGAATTGAGTGGCTCCTCTTTTTCTACGATACACAGGATGAATGGATTCTGCAGTTGCTATGTTATCTATCTTGCCCGCAATAAAGAGTGTGGGAAAATCCATTGCTTCGAAATCGGTCCAAGTTTTCGGATTTTCCTCCAAGTTGGGCAGGAAGTTCCAAAGTGTTTGGTAGAGATACAGAGTGGTAGGATTGTCCTCGTCCAAGGAAATGAAACGAGAACAGAAACTGTCCTTGTTCTTGCAGGCGTTAGATACATCTGTGCCCAGTCTCTTCTCCTTTTTCATATCGTCCAAGAAACTGTCGTTGTACTTATAATCCATTCCTGTTCCTAAGAAGAAAGCCTTGGAAATAGAAGGATCTTTTTTAGATCGAATGTACTGAAGGACTGCCTGTCCTCCTAAAGAAACTCCACCTAGGATGTATTCTTTCTTGCCGCTTATTTTTTGGATCTGAGAGACCGCCTGAGGGATCAGCTTTTCTCCGATATCCTTTAGATCCAAGCCCGGATAGGTCTCAAAGTGAAGCAACCATACGGAGAAACCGTTCCCGCTTAATACCCCGATCAATCCATGATAGTCACCCAGATAGAGGGACTTTTTGTTTACGAGTACTGGATCTAGCAAAAGCACTGGAGGATATTCCGAGTTCACATCCGAGAATGTGGTGAGATATACGTTAGGCGTAATATTGGCGGTCTGTTTTCTGAATTTTTCCTCGGTAATCACCGCATATCTTGTGCAGGATAAAGCGAGGGAAAGAAGGGCTAAGATAAAACCGATTTGTTTCTGTAATTTCATGATTTGATCCGGATTAATTTCTCTTGTTCAACCATTGTAGAATGGTGGGGAATACTTCATCGTCCGCCTTTTTACCGACGACTAGATCTGTGTGACCGTAATCCTCCGAATGGCCTTTTCCTTTGGACAGAATGAATAAGGTCTTGTCGGTGCTTCCCAACTGATCGTACACGTAGCGAAGAGAATAAGTAAAACCTAGTTTGTCCCTTCTACCTGCGACCAAAAGAACAGGGATCTTAATATTGGAAAGACCTTCTGCATAGTTCATTTTGCCGTCTTCGGATCGGAAGGAACCTGTTTCTATGATCTTCTCCATTTGTCGGACTTCTCTTTTAGTGACTGTCGCGATGGAAGTAGTGTATACTCCGCTTACGATCTTAGGATCGATATTCGGTTCATACCAAAAGACTTCTTCGAAACTTTTCTTAGGGAAGAAGGGGATGCCAGTCCCTCCCCGGATGCCGGACCAAGTTTCCGTTGGAACTGCAGGCCAAAGATGAGTGGCCCAGGTGAATGCAGACCAGAGTTTCAATGCATCGGAAGGTGGATCCATGATCACGGGAGATCCAATCGCTACAAAGTTCGCAACTCGGTTTTCGCCAAGGCTCCCTAGGCGAGCGTATTGCAACATTCCCCCCATGCTATGTCCGATCCAATTTACCTTATCCTTTCCGGTGGCTTTTTGTACATACTGGATGGCGGCATCCGCATCCTGTTTGATGTACTCATCTATGGAATAATCGAATGTCTTATCTCCGAAGAATAAGGAAGGAGAACCTGCCGCTTGTTTTCCTCTCAGATCCAAAAGCCATACATCGTACCCTTCTTTTTGGAGGTTCGCAACGATAGAAGACTTTTCATTTATCTTTAAGTAGATCCGATTCGCGATAAAACCATGGCAGAGAATGACAGGATATTTTTTTGCGGAAGAACCTGCCGCGGGAGGAAAATGTTCCAGAGTCAGATCCCAATTATCAGACGTCTTGGGATGCACTAGTTCTCCGTTGAGAGCTATGCTTGCAGAGCAGGAAACGATTAGCGGGACACAGGCGAGAAGCGCCGAAATGAAACGAAGCATACCCGCGATGCTCTATTCTCCTAGAAATGAATCAAGGAAAATTCATAAAAGGGTTTTAGAGTCTCATTAAGAACGATGTTTGTTTTTATTCGAGAAGCTGAAAACGTTTATAATCGATCGGATCGTTCCTTTCACGAAGGGAAAGAAGCGGATCTTGTGCAGAAAAGGATTACACCAACCCGTGGTAATGCAGAAATAAGTGTCATACGGAGTAGTATGATGGATCTGGTGATGGTCCGGCGAAAGGATCCATCTTTTTTTCTGCAAGTAATGGACTAGCTTGGAAGGCTTTTCCTGATGAGCCCATTTATGGATCTGATTCGTAAAGAAAATACCGATCAATACTAGGATCCAAAAAGTCCTGGCCCAAGGAAATATACCGCTTTCTAACGGTGCATAAAAGCAATAGAGAAGAATGGGGAGAGAGACCAGGCAATTGTTCCCATTGGTCTCCACAAAATCGTGCCGAGTGATCCCTTTCGGATCCACATGATGATCCCTGAATGGAAAGATAAATGCAGGACCCACGTACGGAGTATTTTCATCTCCGAAACTATCTCCCAAGAAATGAACGAAGCCGGAAACAAAGTCTGCGGTTATATAAGCCAAGAATAAGAGACCTAATAATCGAAAAGAGAGAGAAGCATAAGAATCTAAAAAGGAGGATTTTGCCAGTACACTAAACTTCCAGATGGAGAGTGCTGATAAGATCAAAAATAAAAAAACGCTCAGAACTTCGATCAATCTATGGATTTTAAAAGGAGAAGGGAACAAGACTCTTAGGAAGTTCATAGCCTACATTATCCAATCCGGACCTAGTAAGGCAAAAATTTTTTTCATGAAAGCACCCATTAAGAACTAAAAATCGAAGGCGGATCACTTGAAATAGGTAAGAGACTTAGTTCAAAGCAATATTATGTACTTCGGATTAGGAGGAATTCTTAGTCAATTTTTCCCGAAATCTGAAATCAGGCTTTCCAGCTTTTGACCTCCGCTCATTTATTATCAGTGAGTCCTTCGATTCGCATGTTATTTTCCTATCTAAAAAAGATACTGGCCCCGCCGGTCCATACCGATGCGGAGAAGGCTGTATCCATTCGGCTTCTTTATGGTTTAATGTATGTCACTTTGATCGTGGCCGTTCTATTCAGGATCATTCATCCTCTAGTTTCACAACCAAAGGATGTTTACTATTCTTTCTATCTGATCCCTGCTGCAGTGATCGTTTGTCATATACTTGCAAAGAAAGGTAGGATCAAACTAGGAGCCCATCTATTCATTCTTTTGGAATGGTTAGCACTTCTTTTAGTCATGAGGAAAGAAGGAGGAGTGCATGCGACAGCGTTCTCTCTCTTCATGGTGATCATACTTCTCGCGTCCATGCTCTTGGGAAATTTCGTGGCATTGATGTATGCGCTCGCTTCCTTTTTTGCGGGAGCGTTCAGTATTTTCCTGATGGAAAAGGGAAAGATCCCGGCGCCTACACTTCCTGAGCACTGGGCCGCGTTAGTCGGTAATTCGATCGGTTTCTTTGTGACTTTCGTTCTGATGCGTTTCGGATTAGGAGGTCTCAATCGAGTCCGACAGGAACTTTCACAGGCCCATCTGACTGCAAAGTTGGGAGGCTGGATCCTAAATGTGGATACCTTGGTCTTGACCCTTAGCAAGGAATATCGGATCCTACTAGGAGAAAAAGATGCGAAGGAATCCATCACATTGAGTTTCGAGACCTTCTTACAAAAATATGTGGAGGCCGAAGAGGATCGTAAAAGGATCTCACTCGTCCTACAAGAAGCATTGAATTATAGGAAGGATCCGAATTACTCTGCGGATTTTATTTTTCAAGCCAAGGGAGATGACGGAAAACAGAGATACATTCTCGTACATGGAAAATACAAGGATCACTCTTTGGCTTACGGCACTGGCCAAGATATTACTGAAAAATATCTAGCGGAAGAAGAGATCAAGGCGAGCCAGGAATTATTCTCCAAAGTATTTAAACTGAGTCCTTATGCGAGTTCCATTTCCAATTTCGAGGACGGAAGATATATAGATATCAACGACGGATTCACTCGTTTGATGGGCTACACTAGAGAAGAAGCGATCGGAAAGACGAGTATAGAGCTTGGTATCTGGGCCGATCCGAAAGATAGGGATCACTTCAAGGAGCAGATCGCTAAGGAAGGATTTCTATACAACGAAGAGACTCTGTTCCGAGCAAAAGACGGACGCATCTTCACTGTCGAATTCTCCACAAGGTTTGCGATGATAGACGGAGAGGCCAGAATGATCAATATGGTCAAGGACATCTCCGAAAGGAAAGAAGCGGAACAGTTGAGGATCTTGAACAACGAGATCTCAGCACAAAACGAACTCATCGCAAAGAACAAGAGAGAATTAGAAGAGGCACTCGAATACCAAAAAAAGACCCAAAATCAGTTGGTACTTTCCGAAAAAATGGCGGCACTGGGACAACTCGTAGCCGGGATTGCACATGAGATCAATAATCCTATCGGAGTCATACGTGCCGCAAACGAATCCGTAAAGAGCCATTTTATGAGCCCGATAGAAAAAATGAAGGCAGCCGCTTTTGTATTAGGGAATTTGAATGTGGAGACTGCCAAGGATTTCGAAGACCTTCTCACCCAGGGGAGAAGGTACCAAGAGATCCTTCCTCCTAAAGAAGTAAGAGCCAAGACAAAGATCTTAGAGGCAAAGTTGAAAGAACTTGGTATCGAAGAATCCAGAAATCTTGCCGAAGGACTGGTGGAGGCCGGCCTGGAAAATGCGTTGGAGGATTATCCTAAATTATTTCAGGGAGAAAAGACAAGAGAGATCCTGCAGTACGCGTTAGACGAAATTATTGCGAATAGGAGTTCTAAGCTCATAGAAATGTCCGTGGATCGGACCTCTAAGATCGTATATGCTCTCAAGAACTTTTCTCATTTCAGGACGGGCGGGCCTAAGTCCGAAGTAAATCTGAAAGAAAGCATTGATACAGTGCTCACGATCTATCAGAACCAATTGAAGTCCGGAATAGAGATCGTAAAAGAATACGAACATACGCCTGCGATCCAAGCTTATTCGGACGATCTATTGCATGTATGGACCAACCTGATCTACAATGCGGCGCAGGCGATGAACTTTAAAGGAATCCTAAAGATCAAGATCTGCAAACCAAAGATGGAATCCATACAGATACGGATCTCAGACACAGGACCTGGAATTCCTGAATCCATACAGGAACGGATCTTTGAGCCTTTCTTTACGACCAAGGCTCCCGGAGAAGGATCCGGACTCGGACTCGATATAGTGAAACGCATCGTGGAAAATCACGACGGTTCCATACACTTCGAGACATCTCCGGATGGGACTACTTTCTTTGTGAACTTACCCAACTGAGTGTTTCTTTAAGAACTTCTCGATCTTAGGACGGATCACATAATGACAGTATGGTTGTGCCGGGTTGGTCCTAAAATAATTCTGATGGTACCCTTCTCCCGGAAAGAATTTCTCCAGAGGAACGATCTCCGTCACGATGGGAGAAGAAAACTTAGGACCGTATTCTTCTCTAGACTTTTCCGCGATCTCTTTCTGAGTCGCAGATTCGTATAAGATAATACTTCTGTATTGAGGACCCTCGTCATTGCCTTGGCGATTTCGGGTCGTGGGATCATGAGCTTCCCAAAAAATATCCAGGATATTCTTGAAAGAGATCACCTTCGGGTCGAAGCCGATACGGATCACTTCTGCATGGCCTGTCCGGCCTTCACAAACAGAACGATAATTGGGAGAAGGATCCGAACCTCCCGCATAACCGGAAACGATGGACTCCACACCTTCCACGAGTTGGTAGATGGCTTCGACACACCAGAAACATCCTCCACCAAGAGTTGCGTATTCTAAATCGTTTCGATCCGACATTTGGTTTTTCCTCGTATATTAGATCCGATTTGCAAAAGAAAGTAAGACTGAAATCGGATCCTAGAAACAATTTTCGAATAAATTCTTAAAAAGTGCGAGCAGTCTTTTTCGAAAGGGCCCTGTCCTTCTATGAAATTGAAATTGATCGAAAACCCGAAGAGGACCAAGTCCAGGTCCTTAAAGGCACGTTCTGCGAGCAACGCGATGCCTGTTTGTACGCTCCTACTTCCTAAGAATTTCCATCGGAAGATAAGAATGGAATGGAAAGAAGATAGAGCGGAAGCCAGTTGTTTAAAGGATCTTCTTTTTTTATATTCTAAGGAAATGGAGGAAAAAGAGAAAATGAATCCTCACTTAAACCTTCTACTCTACCAAAGAAAAAGAAAAGAAACAAAGGTACAATGGACGCGATTGAATTTTAGGCCGGATCCAGGGGATTGGGCTCGTTTGGGATTACTTGCAAGAAGGCACGGAGTATCTCGCTGTTACTTATTCACATTTCTGTTAGAAAGATATTTTGCAGGGAATAACAGGCCAGACACATCCGAAAAGAAAAAGGCCGCTTAAAAAGCTCAGTCCATTTTTCTCAAAGGATTGATGACTTGGCCGGAGCTGATCCTTGCAATCTCATCTTCTACGGAAACCAATCTTTGGATGGTAGTGTTTAGAAGAAGGGAAAAGAATTTAGGATTGGTCTGTCCTATCCTGTAGAACATATCTTGGTCCAAGATACCTATCTTGGATTTCTCCGTGATGACCTTAACGGTAGCCGCTCTAGGAACATTATTGATGAGTGCGATCTCTCCGAAAAATGCTCCAGGCTCCAGTTTACGGATAACCCTTTCTTCTCCGTCGTAAGACTTTCGGATCTCCAAGGCTCCTGTAAAAACGAAATACATCATTCCGTTCGAAGGATCTTTTTCCCGAAAGATCGTCTCTCCTGCTAAAAATGTACGGACAGAAACATTATTAATGAATTCTAATATATTGATGCTCATATGATTGCTCCTTCCGAAGGACTTGCCGGCGTTATCGTAGGAACGGGGCCGGCTTCTTCTTCTTTTTTATGGATCTCGGCGTATAGGGATTCTAGTTTTGCTTCGGCTCGATTCAGTTTTTCGAAAGTATTCTTTAAAAGAAGAAGAAGGAATTGAGGACTGGTCTTTTCGAGTTTCTCGAAAACGGATTTGTTCAAGACTCCCACTTTTGCGTTCGGAGAAAGGACTTGCACAGACATGGCGCGAGTGCGTCCGGAGATGAGCGCCAGTTCCCCGAAAAATTCTCCAGGGAACAGTTCTTTGATGGCCTTGTCGGAACCTTCGGGACGATCTTTGAAGACCTTCAAATTCCCTTGGAATAGAAAATACATGTTCCCGTCGGATTCGTCCCCTTCTTTAAAAATAAAGGAGTCTTTGGAATAGACTTTGGTGAAAACGCTATGAACGAAGTCCAGGATAGTGGCCATTTTATGTAAGACGGAAAGGCTTGGCGGAATCTTCACCTGATTTCGTATTTTCTAGAAATACGTCGACTTATGATCAGCTTATAGAATTCGAATTATCTTCCCTTACGCAAGATCAGAAAAGAAAGATGTTTTCTGTCCAGGAGAACGGAATGAAAGGATTTGTAGGTTCCGTACTCTACTATGGCAAGATTCAGATTTTTCGCAGGATCCGGTGCGGCTAAGGAGAAGGGGAGCCAGGGCTTGAATTTGTCCGGCGATTCTAAACTGTATTCTCCTTGTCCCGAACCGGCCAGGACCGGGATCGGCTTTTCTATGAACATGGAAAGCCCGCTAGAGAAAGGAAAGAGAGGAGCGGATTCCAAGCCGGGAGAATAGATGATCGGTTCGATCGGGGAATTCAATCCGTTATCCGCTAGTACTGCGATGTCCAGATCGGATAATTCTCTCAGCACGTCACCTACCTTTCCCCCTAATAGATCGTCGGAGAAGAGAGAGCGAGAAGCACCTAACAGAAGTAAGTCGACTTCTTTGCTTTTAGCAGTTTCAACGATCCCCGGTACGATCCAATCGGAAGGAAAGCCGACTGTCTCAAAATGGAATTCGGATCCGGCAGCTTCTTCTCTCACTGCTTGGAAGATCTCATCTTCTGCTAATAAGGGAAATCCTTCGGATTCGGATTCAACCGAAACCACATGAAGGGCCACAATGAAAAGGTTCTTTGCGCTCTTGGAAAACAAGGCGCGAGCCAAACCGAAAAGTTTGGCGCCCATTTTGGGATTGGCGAACGATATCAAAACTTTCATTTCAATTCTCCGACGGTTAATCTTTGGGCCTTCTCCTGGATCAGAAGATATGAGAAGGCTTTGGTCTTTTTATGATGAGCCGGAAGAATGGGAGGTGCGTCCTCCAGGTCTTCTCTCCGTGCCTACGAAGTTAGCTGACGGGCTGGGAATGAGAGATATCCCCCGCTTAGCGGTTTGCCCCAAAAAATGGTTCCTCCGCTCCGATTTCTCGGATTAGGCAGACTCAAGGACCGCAGTGTAACCACTTGATAGAATTTGTCAAGTGGGAGAACTAGAGTGAAAGGCCTATAAATAGGACCAGGAGGGATTAATTCCGGTGAAAGAAGATCCCTGTATCATTAATTCTTTAAGTAAGAACAGCAGTAATCGCTTAAGGATCTCACATTGAGTTTGAATTTGGAATTTGCAGGGACCTCGAAGGACTGCCCGCCTTTGATCTCTTTCCAATTCGGATCGCCTGGAAGTTGAACGAGTAGATCGCCATCCAAGATCTCCATGATCTCTTTTTCTGCGGTCCCAAATTCATACTCTCCCGGCATGAGTATGCCCAGGGTCTTTTTCTCCCCGTTAGCAAAGATCACTGTTCTGCTAGTGACTTTTCCTTCGAAGTAAACATTCGCTTTTTTGATAATAGTGACGTTTTCGAACTGTTGCATGTTGCTAAATAATCGCTCCAATGCAAAAGTTTAGGAGAAGGATGAGAGGAAAACTCATTTATTGGTTTTAGAGAAAGCATTGTATTCTTCGGTACTTACTTTTTCCAACCAATTCACAACCTTACCTTCTAAACTTTCTTGGATCGCAATATGGGTCATGGAAGTTTTAGGTGAAGCTCCGTGCCAATGCTTAACTCCTGCCGGAGTCCAGACTACGTCACCTTTTTTGATCACTTGGATCTTACCTCCCCATTCCTGTACTAAGCCGGAACCTTCCGTTACGATCAACATTTGACCAAGAGGATGAGTATGCCATGCACTATGTGCTCCCGGAGAGAAGGTAACATAGGCTCCTGCGCTTCTGAAAGTTTCATTTGTTTGGAAAAGCGGATTTATCTTAACAGCACCTGTAAAGTAATCACTTGGACCGGAAGCAGCGGGCCTTTGATCGCTGGAAGAGATCTTCATTTGAGAAGATCCCTTTTCGGAATCGGAAGCCGCTGGCTGAGTCGAAGCACAGGCCAAAGAAAGATAGGAGAGTGAGAGGATTATTATGAAACATTGCAGTATCGTTTCTCTAGATGTAAGGATTTTCATTTGTTTCTCCGTATTCAAGTAAGGATCGGCTTACTTAAGTAGCTACAGTTTAATCCAAAAAAAACGTCCTATCAATATCGAATCCTGTTTATTCTTGCCTAATTCTACGAATGACCATAAAAAATGACATTTTCTTTTACGAAGTATGCTAAGATAGTTTTGTGGGAAAGGGAAAAGCCGAATCGGTCACTGAAGAAAGACGAGCGCGAATGGTAGAGTTACTCATGCAACTCTTACCGGAAGAAAGAGTCCAGGCCTCCGGTTTGAAAGGAGTGCGGATCTTCAGAAGGGATAGCTCCGCGCCTAGAGTGCAGAAGTCTTACGAACCAGGGATCGTGATCCTCGCCCAAGGACAGAAAAGGGTCTTTCTGGGTGAAGAAGTATATACCTACGATCCTACGAACTACTTGGTTGTTTCCGTGCCGCTACCGATCGAATGCGAAACAACGGCGAGTGCGAAGGAACCAGTATTAGGAATTTATATTACAGTAGATCCCGCTTCTGTAGGAGAGATATTGCTCGATATGGAAGATCCTCAGTATCATGAGGAGTCCTTACCTAAAGGGATCTATTCGGCTCCGGTTACGAACACGCTTGTAGACGCGGCTATACGACTCTTAGAAGCATTAGCCTCGCAAAGAGACGGAAAGATCTTAGGACCCATGATCGTACGAGAGATCATTTATAGAGTATTATGCAGCGAAGAAGGAGGGGCGCTCCAGGCCTTGGCCTATCGGAATCGACGCTTCTTCCAGATCGCGAGGGCGTTGGACCGGATCCATGAGTCCTTTCATGAAGACTTGGATATCAAGACATTGGCATCGGATGCAGGGATGAGCGTATCCACATTCCATGCAAATTTCAAGGCGGTCACAAACGCGTCGCCTTTGCAATATATCAAGAACGTGCGCTTGCACAAAGCACGAATCCTAATGACATTGGACGGATTCAATGCGCATAACGCAGCTCTCCGGGTCGGATACGAAAGTCCTTCTCAGTTTAGTAGAGAGTATAAACGCTTCTTCGGAGTCACACCCGGAAAAGACGCAGTCAATTTACGCGGAGAAGAAGGAAGCATGCTCGTTACCGAAGACAGATCGGTCGTGAGTGTATAAACGGGATTGAAAGTAATTTTCTAACGAATAAAAATGGAGAAAGATTATGGCAAGAGTAACTGGGATCGGTGGAATATTCTTTAAAGCAAAGGATCCAGTCGCGTTACGGGAATGGTACAAACGACATTTAGGTGTTCCTGTAAACGATTGGGGTGGAGCGGTCTTCGAATGGGCGGACGAAGCGGGCAATGCGTTCAAGGGCAGCACTGCTTGGTCCATATTCGGACCTGATAGTGAGAAACTAGGCAACTCTTCCTACCAAATCAATTACCGAGTGGATAATCTCACAGAACTCTTGGACTCACTTCGAAAAGATGGATTCAAAGTACCGGACAAGGGCGAAGACTCGGAATATGGCAAGTTCGGTTGGGTGATCGATCCGGAAGGAAATAAAGTAGAGTTGTGGGAACCACCTGCTGGGGAATAAGCGCACTGGCAAAGATCGGTTACATACCCTTCAGTCCTTCATATCGTCTACGAAACTCTTCGTTTGGAATGCGCTCTTCTCCTGCTCGTCTAAGATCAGCCAAGAGTCCATTCACAAAGTACATTTCGATTTTTCCTTTATTCTTGGCAGGCACAGCACCTCGGTATTCGCAATCGAAGAAGTCTTTTACCAATTCGTAGGTAGCACCGGAAATATTGATACGACCCGGGATGCCGGATGATTCGCAGCGGCTCGCTGTATTGACAGTATCACTCCAAACATCATACGCAAACTTCTTCTCACCAATAACACCTGCTACCAAATTGCCGGAGTGGATGCCGAGGCGAAGTTCCCAATAGGGAAGGTCTTGATTCGCCTTGATCTCCTTCATCTGATTCATGAACGCTTGGATCTCCAGAGCAGCCATTACGCAATCGATCGCATGCGTTTTGTTCGACTCCGGGACGCCACCTGCAAACATATAGCTGTCTCCGATCGTCTTGAGTTTCTCTAGATTGTGTCTCTCCATTACACTATCGAAATAAGAGAAGCAGCGATCGAGCTCTGCGACAAGTTCCGTGGGTGACATGGTCTCTGCGATTTGGGTAAAGCCCTTAAAGTCGGTGAAACAAACTGTTGCGCTGCGATGGAGTCGCGGTTCGGACACTCCCTTCTCTTTTAATTCCTGAGCAATTTCTTCCGGTAATATGTTGAGAAGAAGTTGTTCCGACTTTTTATGCTCTGCTTGTATTTTCGCTTCTGCCTCGTCTCGACTACGAATGAATAGATATGCAAGCAAAAGAAGAAGTGACTGACTTCCGACCACATCCACAAGGACTTCGTCAGCTCGGAAAACCTTAGGCTCCTCGCCATAGAGGGCTTTGCCTCCGAGGATCTTAAAATAGGTCTGCTGCGCGATAAGCAGGCAAAATGGGATCAGAGCAAGAACTATTCTTACAACTTTATGTTTGCGAACAACGACGAGCAACGGTAGAAGCATTCCTACCGATAGATACATGTATGCTTGTTGGCCGGGAAGAGTGAAAATGATAGTGAGCAACTGGATCCATGTAGCAAAACACAAGAAAATCTGTGCAGCCAGCATATAGCCTCTTCGCAACAGAACCCAGCTAATGGTAAGTTCCAGTAAGCCGGCAATATTCACTGCGCGTAAGAGTCCGACTAGGTTCTCTGGAACAGGCGGCAGCCAAGACAAGAACACTATGATTGCTAGGCTCAGAAGAGTATTGGCGGTAAGTTGAAAAGAGCGTCGCTCTTCTTCAGGCAGACCTGCAGAAATGTGACGACCGAGTAACCAGTGGAGAGCAGATCGGATCTTGGTTTTCATAGGTGCAACCAAAAGAAGGGAAAATCTTTCGAATGTAAAGTCCGTTTTAAAACATGTAGACCAACAAGGCCGTTAGTCCTGAAAACTAAAGTAGCTTAATCCCAAAGCGATTGAGAACAAGTACAAACATAAAAAACAAAACGATCGTCAGAACCACACTCAAAGCAAGAGCGATCCAAAATCCAAAGAGTAGATTCAATTTCGGAAACACTAAGAACATCGGCAAAGTAGGAAGCACAAACCAAAACGTATAATACGCATGATTGGAGATCTTTTCCTCTCCCGCATCCTCAAATTTCAGCCAGAGTAAAGTTAGTAGTGTTACGATCGGCAAAGCCGCGATGAGTCCGCCAATTCGATCGTTTCGTCGTGCGATCTCGGAGATGAGTACGACTAAGGCTGCGGTGGTGAGGTATTTGAGGATAAGGTAGAGCATTTGGGGGGAGAAATTACAACTTAGAAAAATAAAAATCGTCAGATAGTGAAGCAAAAGAATCACCAAATTTTAGATTAAGCGGTATGAATTTTTTTTCTACAGCGGGTCCTAATATGGCCTGAACTTTCTGAGTATTTAATATATTTGGATCAATGTAGAAAAAATTTTTTATAATCGAAATTCCCATCGATCCAATTGCATATAGGTAACGAAAAAGAAGATCTGATTCAGGAAAAGAATAGCCAAAGACAAAAATTTGATTCGCATCACCTAGACTATCACATGCTTCCCTCCAAATTTTGGCTAGTTTCTCATGATGATATAATTTATTCCAGCTGGGTGGAACTATATATGCATTTTCAACAGATTTGCTTACTCGAAGTATCCTTTTTGATCCATTGGGAACGAAAATCAAATTTCTTAATTGTCGAACCGATATTTTTTCTTCAATTAATCCCTTATCGTTTAATTCCCAATTTATTGATCCATGTAATTTTAATACTCTGACAGTATCTCTTTTCTGAGAATCATCAATACAATATGAAAAAGGAATTCCTGAAGATAAAAGTGCTGTTTCAATGCAAAGGTCGTAATTGAATGTTATCAAAGTAATATCGTCCCAAGATTTTAAAAAATCTGCCTCCTTTAGCTTTCCAATATAATGAATCATATTTTCATGCCCTTGTGTTGAAGAAAAAGAAGAACCCTGAGCTGGAAATTTTACTGAATATTCGATAGTTTCTAAAATGTATCGTTTCATAGCCATTGGCAACATCTTTACTTGATCTTCAGGAAGATCTCCTAACTTTCCAAATAAAGCCGCCATTTCAAAAGCGGTAAATAAATCTTCGACATTATTAACGTCGATCGTTGCTTTTGCCATTGCGTTTTGCAATAGGCCCTGTCCTTTTATTACTAAATCAAAGCTATTACGATCTAACTCAAGCCCAGGATTTCGATAGAGCGTTTCAGCTTGATGAATAAAATTAGTCATGACTGGCGCTCCGGCTTCTGCCGATGCCCCTGCCCCAAGAACAAATACAAATTTAGACAATTAATTTTCCTTTATTATAAAATGAGTTTATAGTTTATTAATTAAAAGTAGTACGGAGAGTCCTGAAATTAAGAGTTTACACAGAACAATCGTTCGAAAAATTTTATTCTAAAAGTCCTAAGATTTTTTCGATCTCATTTTCCCAACCAGCAATAGATAATTTTAAAGTTTTATTCTTTTGAAAGAAATTTCTGTAGCGGTTATAAAATTCTCTTTCGATTTCTTTTTTACTCACATTGTTCTGATCAACGTGATCGAAAACATAGACTTCTGCCTTTGGAGATACATGTTTCAAAAGTAAAAAACGAAAATGAAAATCTTCAGGTCGTAAGCTATAACCAATAAAAATTATTCTGGACGCCTCAGACAGTTCTATACCTGCATTGTTCCATATATCTATCAAACTTCTATTGGATATCTCTTTTAAAAAAGTAGGTGTAATCATTAATGGAGTTAAATGAATACCTCTCCGAAAAATTTTATTACAGTATTTTATACATTGAAATTTTTGAAGCCGAGCCTCACCAAAGGTGATATATAACCGTCCGCAATTATTACAATATCCCCAATTAATTGAACCGTGTGGTTTTAATATTTTTAAGTTTAATTGACCTTTTGCTTTTCTAAGAATACTAGGAATCCACCGATTATTTCCAAATGAATAATCGTATGTACAATAATCTAAGCCAAGCTTTTTAAAGTTAGTCCTTTTTGAGAGTAGCATTTTCTCAAAGTAATTATCCCAATTTAAAGAAATAATTGATATCTTGTCTTTCTTTTTAAATTTCTTGCGAATAGCTAACAATCCGTTCGCAAGTTCAGAATATTTTTTAAATTTATTTTTTTGCTTTTTGAAGACTTCGCTTGTTCGAGTAATTAAGAAATTACGTAGGGAATGAAGAATATCTTGGTTTGCGCTTTCTATTTCTTCTATTGAGCGACCATGAAATTGCTCGTAGTCAATTAGACATTTGTCTAAAATGGTGAATATATCTTCGATTGGGAACGCAGCTATATCTTTCCCCAGAATTTCACGAAAAAATTTGTTAAATCTTGACCAACTTCCTGTTTTTCGCTTTGAAAAGTGTTTTTCGACTTCTTTTAACAATTGGCTTTGAATCGGAAGATCTGTCCCCGCAGAAAATCCTGCACCCAATATTATTACAACTTTTGAATCTTTTTTCTTTTTCATCATTTTATAGTGACTTTATGGAGAAAGGTTTGGCGGCATTTCTTTTAAAGATTTGAAAGCTGCTTTATCATATTGCATTTTTCATTATTCTTAAATAAACTCGCTAACTGATCTTCATTGTAGTAAGTGTCAATTATCGATTTAAGAGATTCAAAAGCGTAGTTTATTGATGAATCTAATTGTTTTTCCGAGTAATTCTCATTTTCGACGTCTGGAATTTTTGCCAATATGTTAAAGGCTAGCATTAAGATGAAGCGATTGCCATGGACGAGGATTAGATTGTCCCTATTTGATGCTCCACTTCGCTTTGTTTTTATCCAACTCTCGACTTTTCTCATTATCTTAACTTTTCTAAATATATACGGGCCCTCTGTGCTTTGATTGAATAATCGTTTATAAGGTGCTTTATCCGTTTGATACCACAGGCGAGATATTTCCCTTTTGCCAAGAACCATAATTTCAACATTATCTAATGCACAAGCTAGTGAAATAGCTGCTTCTTCAAAACTAAATCCTTCCGTGTTTTCCGGAATTATATCTCCCGACTTATAAGTGTAAACAATACCTTCCAATAAAAGCTCTTGATATATCTTTTCTTGAACTGGGTCAAGTGCCACGAAATCTCGACTATCTACTCGATTTTGAGTATTATTACTTCTAGTTACGCTTGTGCCAAACTCTACATTTGCTTCGCTAACCTCTATTATTCTCATTCCTACTAAGACTTTTTCGAGGTTAATACCTTGCCTTTTAGCTTCGAGTAAGGCTCCTGTTGTCTGGGCGCCATTAACTATGTATAAACCTTGACAAGCGAATATTCCGTTTGCATGAGATGCTCCTCCAATCGCCTTCTTTGTAAAAGTCTTTGCAATTGCGGTGATGCCATTATTTAAATACCAGAAGAGATCAGGGTTTTTTGTTGCTGTTTCTATTATGGATTCATTTACTTCTGTTCTTCCTAAAAAATATCGAATATTAGGAGAAAAGACTCGTTTACTATTCTCTTCAAGTAATGTAGCGAGATCGCTTCCATTAATCATCCCATATACAGCTTTTACTGGTAAGGAAATGTCAATCCAGTTTAAAAGCATAATATCGGTATCGATTGGAACATCCATTGCTCCTCTTCGCAAAACATCGTGTAATGATTTTATATTGATATATTCAAAATGAATGAAGTTTGTAACTCGGTTTTGTTCAGCCAAGAAATCTTCGATCGCCTGTTTAGCTTCATTTGACAAAGGTTGCTCAGTAGTCGATACTATTGAAAAGATTATTTTAATATTTGGATCAAGTAATGCTTTGTTAACCTCTTCTTCCAAATCCCTTATTTCTTTATTGAAGTCCTCTAATTTAGGAATCATTACATTCTTTATTCCTGAGATAGTCTTGTTTATATCTCCTAGATCTATACCGGAGGTGCCATTTTTAATCCATTTTGATTGCACTAAATGCAATGTTTTATCGATCTCGCTAAAATAAATTCCGTCAACTCCCCCATCTTTAAAGCCATCCACTATATGTTTAATAATTTTATCTTCCGCACAACCTGCGAAATTTTTTAAATAGAATGCTACCAAAGATCTGGTTAGGAGTAAATTATCGATGTCTTCATTTTTAAATCTATTTTCTTCGGACCGAATAGTCACATACTCGCGATAGTCTGTATCTATTACAGTTTGGAATTGTTTAAGAGCTAGCATTTAAATCTCCTAATTTTTGGGCTCAATGAATGTTAATCAACCGCGAGTAACTTTCCATCCCATCAAAAATCTGTAAAGTACGTACGTTACTCTCTCATTAAAAATCGCCGCACCCACTCTCCACCCTTCCCCCTAAACCGTTCCCCCACAATCCACCAAACTCACCCGTATTCCCATCCACTTTCCTCCCCACTTCCACCAGCCGTACTTCTTACCCCGCAACCAAAAACCGAGCCCAGCGGTACCATGGTAATATTCCAAACGGAGGTATTCCCTCTCGCCCACCATTCCCCTCTCCTTCCTTCCTCCCCATTCCCTGCGCTCTCACAGCGAAATCCATCCCTCAAGGGCCAGTCGGGGCTCACTCCACCTTCCTTTCCCTTGTAAAAACCCAAAATTCTTGACTTTTTTCCGAATCTTTTGGAAACTTGAGGGAGTGATTAGCACTCTAATAGCCAGAGTGCTAAAGGAAAGGAATGGAACTCTCCCCGAGACATAGGATGATCCTCAAGGCCACTGTGGACGAATTCATTCAAGAGAATCGTCCGGTTGGCTCCAAGACCTTGTTTGATAAGCATGATATTGGTCTTTCTCCGGCGTCCATTCGGACGGTGTTGAAAGAGCTCGAGGACATGGGCTATCTTGCTTCCCGTCATATCTCGGGCGGTAGGATCCCTACAGAGCGTGGGTATCGTTTCTATGTGGATTCTTTGGTGGTGGTTTACGAACTCACGATCAAGGAGAAGCAGAGGATCCAAGAAGAATACCTGAAGATGCAGTTTAAGCTGGATCAGATCCTGAAAGCGACTGCAAGCGTTCTTGCGAGCCTTTCGAACTCTGCGGGTGTGGTTCTCGGTCCTGCCAAGAGCTTGGATACTCTCAAGCATGTGGAATTGATCCATGTGCATGGGGACGAGGTCCTCATGATCATGGTCATGAGATCGGGTGCGGTCCTGAACCGTAGCGTATTCTTAGATCGGAATTATAGCCAGGAGGAATTGTATCAGATCTCCAAGTATCTGAACGATAACGCCAAGGGCTACGACATGTTCGAGATCCAGGAGAAGGTGATCCCTTCCCTTCTTCTGAGAAAGGATGGTCCATTAGATTTTTATAAAGTGTCTAATGTGCTTTCTGCGGCGATGACTCCCGATAATTCGGAGGTTTCGCTTTATATCGACGGGCTCAAGAACCTCTACGGTAGGTTCCGGGACGACGAAGAAGAGAGATTGAATCAGGTCCTCGCTCTTCTGGACGATAAGAGGTTCCTGACGGGTATGTTTGGGGAATATTCCGAACATGACGGTGTGTATACCGTGATCGGCAAGGACGGTGACGGTTTGATGGGCGGTGTGAGCATTATCACATCCGGTTATAGGATGGGCGAGAAGAGGATCGGTGCCATGGGGATCATTGGTCCTCAGAGAATGGACTACCATCGTGCCCTTCCTTTGGTGGACTTTACTTCGAAACTCGTTTCGGAGATGATCACGCGCATTAGTAAGTAGTAATGAATCTATGCAAGGAAATGATAGAGAGATGAGCCAAGAAGAAGCGGTAGCAACCTCTTCGGGAGAGAATCCTGGAGAAGCAAAACAACCGGAAACCGCAGAAAATTCTTTGCGCAAGGAATTGGATGCTGCAAAGAAAGAGATCGAATCCTTAAAGGATTCCTGGACCCGTGAGAGAGCGGAGTTCCAGAACTATAAGAGAAGGACCGCCCAAGAATTCTCCAATATCAAGAGAGAAGCGGTCAAGTCTCTCGTGGCGAGTTTTCTGACTCCGATCGATAATTTGGATCGTGTAAGGTCCGGTGTAAACGTTACGGAAGAGCTTAAGCCTTTCGTTGAAGGTGTGGAAATGATCTTGAAAGAGTTCTATTCCGTATTAGAGAAATCGAATGTTTTTAGACATGCTCCTCAGGGAGAACCGTTCGATCCTACTCTGATGGAAGCTCTTTCTTCGGAAGAAGGCGATCAGTATTCCGAAGAGACTGTGATCGAAGTTTATCAGGCAGGCTTCTATATTAAGGATAACGAGGATAAGTTCTCCTTAAGACCTGCGAGAGTTAGGATAGGGAAACCGAAGGCTTAACTTCGGAGCGGCTTTGTGGCCGCAGATTTAGGATTTATGATGATCCGTTTCGGTCGAATGGATTTCGGACCGGCGGAAAGGAGAAACCAAAATGTCAAAAGAGAAGATCATCGGAATCGACTTAGGGACCACAAACTCCTGCGTATCCGTTATGGAAGGCGGGGATCCTGTCGTTATTCAGAACTCCGAGGGTGCTAGGACCACTCCGTCTATCGTTGCTTTTACCGCAAAGGGTGAAACTTTAGTCGGTCAGTTCGCTAAAAACCAAGCAATTACTAACGCGGTGAATACCGTGCGTTCCGCAAAACGTTTCATTGGTCGCAGATTCAATGAGGCCGAACAGGAAATGAAACACGTTTCCTACAAAGTGGTTCGTAGCGGCAATGACGGCGTGAAATTCGAGACCGCTACCGGTGAGTTCACTCCACAAGAGATCTCTGCACGAGTTCTTCAGAAGATGAAGCAGACTGCAGAAGACTATCTGGGCCATAAAGTAACCAAGGCTGTTATCACTGTTCCTGCGTACTTCAATGACGAGCAACGCCAAGCAACCAAAGATGCGGGTCGTATCGCGGGTCTCGAAGTGGAACGTATCATCAACGAGCCTACTGCAGCCGCTCTCGCTTACGGTTTCGATAAGAAGAAGAGCAATGCTAAGATCGCTGTCTACGATTTAGGTGGTGGAACATTCGATATTTCCATCCTTGAGTTGGGCGACGGCGTCTTCGAAGTGAAGTCCACAAATGGGGACACTCACTTAGGCGGTGATGACTTCGATATGGTCATCATGGAATGGATGATCGACGAATTCAAGAAGCAGTACGGGATCGATATTTCCCAAGACAAGAACACTGTGCAGCGTTTGAAAGAAGCTGCGGAGAAGGCAAAGATCGAGTTGTCCGGAACCATGGCGACCCAGATCAACCTTCCGTTCATCACTGCGGATGCAACCGGTCCAAAACACTTGGATATGAACCTTACCAGAGCGAAGTTCGATCAGTTGACTCGCGCCTTAGTGGAAAGAACTCGTATTCCTTGTGAGAACGCGATCCGTGATGCAGGTATGAAAGCTTCCGATATCGATGAGGTCATCCTGGTCGGCGGTTCTACTCGTATTCCTGCGGTCCAAGAACTTGTAAAAGGGATCTTTGGCAAAGAGCCGAACCGTTCCGTGAACCCGGACGAAGTAGTGGCAATCGGTGCTGCGATCCAAGGTGGTGTGCTTGCGGGAGAAGTTTCGGATGTTCTTCTTCTGGACGTAACTCCTCTTTCTTTGGGTATCGAGACCCTCGGTGGCGTTATGACCAAGTTGATCGAGAGAAACACTACGATCCCGACTAAGAAGTCTCAGGTATTCTCCACGGCTGCGGATAACCAAAACGCTGTTTCTATCCATGTTCTCCAAGGAGAAAGGGATATGGCGGCAGGAAACCGTACATTAGGAAGATTTGATCTGATCGGGATCGCTCCTGCTCCAAGAGGAGTTCCTCAGATCGAGGTTACATTCGATATCGATGCGAACGGTATCGTTCATGTTTCCGCAAAAGATCTGGGAACCGGCAAGGAACAGAAGATCCGCATAGAATCTTCTTCCGGATTGAGCGAAGATGAGATCTCTAAAATGGTAAAAGATGCAGAAGCGCATGCTGCTGCGGACAAGGCCGCGAGATCCCTAGTCGAAGCCAAGAACGAGTTGGACACCATTACTTATTCTCTGGAGAAAGCAGTCGCTGATGCAGGTGACAAACTTTCTGACAGCGAGAAGCAATTGGCTGCCGACGAGATCAAGAGAGCCAGAGAGGCGATCGAGTCCGGTGACTTGAACCGCATCAACGCTACTAAGGAATCCGTGACCAAGTTTGCTTCCGAGATCGGTACCAAGATCTATTCTCAGGGTGCTCCTGGACAAGAGCCAGGTCCTGAGGCAAACGGTGCCGGTGCGGGAGAAGGTTCCGACAATTCCCAAGCAAAGGGAGAAAAGGTCGTGGACGCGGACTATACCGTAGTGGACGATGAGAAAAAGTAACTAAGACATGAGTGACAAGAGTTACTACGATATCCTCGGGGTTTCCAAGACTGCGACTGACGAAGAAATTAAGTCCGCATACAGGAAGCTAGCCATCAAATATCACCCTGATAAGAATCAGGGTGATAAAGCCGCCGAAGAAAAATTCAAAGAAGCCACAGAGGCCTACGAGGTCTTACGCGACGCGAATAAACGCAAAGCGTATGACCAATACGGCAAGGCAGGTGTGGGCGCCGGAGGCGCAGGCGGATTCGGAGGAGGAGCCTATACGGACTTCTCTGATATCTTCGGGGATTTCGGTGATATTTTCGGAGACTTCTTCGGTGGTGGGGGAAGGCCAGGCGGCGGTGGACGCAGGTCAGGCCCGCTGAGAGGCTCCGATCTTCGTTATAATCTAGAAGTCTCTCTCGAAGACGCTGCTCTAGGCAGAGAGTATAAGATAGAAATCCCAAGACTGGAAACCTGTTCTGATTGCGGAGGATCCGGTGCAGCAAAAGGAAGTACTCCTTCTACCTGTCCGGATTGCGGAGGCTCAGGCCAGATCCGTAGATCCCAAGGTTTCTTCTCCGTTGCCACTACTTGCGGTACTTGTAGAGGCAAAGGAACCATTATCTCAAATCCTTGCAAGACCTGTCATGGACAAGGCTTGGTCGAAAAACGTCGCACCATCAATATCAAGATCCCGCCCGGTATCGAGTCAGGCAGCCGCTTGAAAGTTTCCGGAGAAGGGGAAGCAGGACCTAACGGTGGTCCTCACGGCGATCTGTATGTGGTAACACATATTAAGAAACATGAATTATTCGAGCGCCAAGCAAACGATCTGATCTTAAGTAAGAAGATCAGTCTTACCCAAGCCATCTTAGGCGGGGACATAGAAGTTCCTACCATCGACGGCAAGAAAGTTAAGATGAAGATCCCGGAAGGAACTGAATCCGGACAGGTCTTCCGTTTGAAGGGACATGGAATTCCATATCTTGGCGGATATGGAAAAGGGGATCAACATGTGATCGTTAAGATCGAGATCCCTAAAAAATTAACTAGACGACAAAGAGAATTGATCGAAGAATTTGCCCGCGAATCAGGAGAAGGAGTCTCCGGTTCCAAGGGCAAGATTTTTACGAATAAGTAAACCTGCATAAAGGAAGTTTCATGACCCAAAAAGTCAAGATCGGAGTAATTGGAACAGGCCATATGGGCCAGTACCACGTGAACGTGGCAAAAAGCTTAAGCGATGCGGAACTGATCGGTATCTATGATTCCGATTCGGAGAGGGCCGGACAGATGGCGGACAAGCATAAGACTTCCGCATTCTCCACGGTAAACGATCTGATCCAGAATGTGGACGCAGTCGTGATCGCAGTTCCTACCTTCTTACATCATGAAATCGCGAAGAAGGCTTTAGAATCCGGCAAACATGTTCTGGTGGAAAAACCGATCGCAGAAACCCTGGAGCAGGCAAAGGAACTCGTCGCTCTTTCCGAAAAGAACGATCTGGTCCTGCAAGTTGGTCACGTAGAGAGATTCAACGGAGCCGTTCTGGAGTTAGGCAAGATCGTAACCGAGCCTTTGCTCGTAGAATCCAGGAGATTGGCCCCATTCAACCCTAGGATCAAAGACGTAGGTGTCGTACTGGATATGATGATCCACGATATAGATATCGTTTTGAATCTTGTAAAATCTCCCGTCAAATATCTAAGTGCTGTGGGAACTAAAGTGGTTTCCAATCACGAGGATATTGCGGCTGTCATTCTTCATTTTGAGAACGGCACTATCGCAAATATTTCCGCAAGCAGAAATACCCAATCGAAAATTAGGACCTTAAACATCACTCAAAAGGATGTTTATATCACTTTGGATTTCAGCGATCAAGAGATCGAACTGCACAGACAGGCGACTTCGGACATTCTACTCAGGACAGGCGAGATCAAATACCGCCAAGAGTCGATCGTCGAGAAGATCTTTGTGCACAAAGATAATCCGTTAAAACAGGAGCAGGAACATTTCGTGAAATGCATCTTGAAGGAAACGGAACCTCTGGTGGACGGTAAGTCCGATATCCAGACCTTGGAAATCGCGTATAGAATTTTGAAAGAAATCCATAAAAACTGATCGGGTAGTATGGAAAACGGATTCAGCGGCAAAGTACTAATATCAAATTCCTCTATCGTAACGGATTATTTCAATCGTACTGTGATCCTCATGGTCGAGCACGATAACTCCGGAGCGTTCGGCCTAGTCTTAAACAAGAAGATGGAAGTTTCCTTGAACGATGTGATCCAAGGGATCCCGGATGGTATCGACGGTTCTCTTCCGATCTATTCGGGGGGTCCTGTGGATCCAACCTATGTTTCCATTCTTCATGATAACCCTAAGTTGAAACAACCTGGGATCGAAGTGATTCCTGGAGTCTACTTAGCTCGAAGCTTTGAGGCTCTGATCGAATTATTAGAACATCCTGATAAAACTAAGTTCAATGTGTACCAAGGATATTCCGGTTGGGGAGCAGCTCAATTGGAAGGAGAAATGGAACGCAAATCTTGGGTGGTTCACGATCCGAATGCAGAATGGATCTTTACGGAAGATCCGGAAGCAACTTGGCAAGAGGCCTTGAAGAGCAAGGGCGGATTGTACAAGTACTTCGTAGAACATACCAAAGATCCGATGCTGAACTAGATGCTTACTTCTCTTTTGGGAACAGAGACCTTAAGCGGGATGATCGCTCCCGCAGTATTGATCTCCGCAAGTGCCAGTCTTATCTTCTCTACAGCAAATCGATTAGGAAGGATCTTCGATCGAGTGAATCTTCTTAAGAACGAGATAGAAGGTATCGTGGACGGAAGGACTTCTTATCCGGAAGAACGCTCCGCATATCTTCGCAGACAACTCAAGGTCCAAAAGAAAAGAGCAAACCTCATCCAAAAATCCATGGCCGCACTTTATACTGCGACTCTCTTCTTTGTAGCTTCTAGTTTGAGTTTAGGAATTATAGTAGCTGCAGGAAGTTCCGCTGCTTGGATCTCCACCGGTTTGGCGTTATTCGGAGGAGTCTTTCTTTTCGTTGCGAGCGGACTCTTATTGTACGAAAGCCGTTATAATCTGAAATTCATCCAGGGGCAGATCGATTTCGCCGAATTTTTGGACGAAAAGGCGGAAAAGAAAAACCTTGATCGCCAACCCAAGGGTTGATGTTCTTGATCCAGGTGAATACAGAACCTGGGTGATTTTTTTGCAAGGCTTGCTTCGTTACTTTCTTCTCGTTCCTATCTTCGTATTTTTCTTTTCCGTTCAATCGGTCTCCGCAGATGGTTGTTATCTCTGTGCAGAAGGAAGCTCCGATATGTGCAGGGATTATTGTAGATTCTCCGGAACGGATTCCTTCGATACACGCAAACGCTGCGAAAGCAAGGGTTGCAAGATCACAGGAACTGCTGCATGTCCTACTGCTTCCAACTACAAAGTCTGTTCCGCTCTGAACGAAACGAAGACCAAGAACCTGATCGCTCGATCCTTACGATAAAGACCGCATTTTTACTGATCGAAAAAGCCGACTGCGCCCGTCGATTTCTCCCATTCCATAAAAAAGCCCCTTCGCATCTCTGCAGAAGGAGCTTCCTTCAAAGATAATTCTACTCTATTAGACTTCTTTTAAGTATAGAGTCGGACTTCGCTTCCATTCTTTGCGTAAGGCAGTGAAATACATTCCTGCTACTGCAACATTCAATCCAAGATAATAGATCGCGATCTGCAGCCAAGGGATGGTGCTTTGGATCTCGAAGATTGCCTGAGAAAGATATTCCGAAACTCCCCATACCAGCCCGAACGCCAAGAAGAAGGATATATTTGCGAGTAGAAGGGATTCCGCTAAGAAATACTTTCGCAAGAAATCTCTGGATCCACCTATGATCCGTAAAAGAGAGGTCTCTTCTAATCTTTCCTTTCTACTCAATTCCAAAGAAGATAGGATGAGTAATAAGGAAGATACTACGATCAAAGCAGTCATCCATTGGATTGCAAAGGAGATCTTTTCTAGGATCACTAAGAAGGATCGGATCGCCTTTTCGGTATCGACGATGGTCAGGTTCGGATATTCGTTGATCAGCTCTTTTTGCAAAGCATATCTATCTTGGGCCGATTCGAGTAAGAAGGAACTCAAATAGAATTTAGGCGCCTTCTCCAAGATACCTTTGGAGAATAAGACCACGAAATTCGGCCTCATATCGGACCAGTTCACTGTCCTGAAATTCCGGATAATTCCTGTGACTTCCACTCCACCAATGGAGAAGGTGAGTTTGTCTCCGAGATCCACTTTTAGGTTCTTGGAGAATTCCTTCTCTACTGAGATCTGGTCTTCTTCTCCTTTCCTCCAAAAGTCTCCGTCCGTCACTTTTTCCGTAGGATATAAATTCTCCCGATACGATAAGAAGTATTCTCTAGTTCTTGCAGTGGATCTCCAATCTCTTCGAAGTGCGGAGAGTTCCATGTCCTCTCTCTTGATCAATTCTCCGTTGATGTGAGATAAGCGCGCACCTATGACAGGAGAGATGATCATCTTCTCTGCTTTGAACTTGGAAGCGGTGTGCTGAAACGTATCCAGTTGTTCCGGACGAAGATCTAGAATGAACATATTCGGTCTTCTTTCTTTGTCCTTTGCTCCGCTGTATTCCAAGAGACTATCGCTTAAGAACAAACTGAGAAGAAGAACGAACACGGAAGATCCGAGTCCGACCGCCACCCAAGGCAATCCTGTTCTAGGTCTGTCCAATTTTCGAAAGGCCATCCTAAGACTTGCGGACAATTCCAGTTTATTTAGCGCGAATCTGAGCCCGAACCGGAATATTAAAATTCCTAAATATACTAATACAGGCAAGAACAGAAGGGTTGCACAAAGGATCAGTCCCTTGATCCAATCTCCAGTTTCCCACCAAGCAAGCAAGAAGAAGAGACCGAATACCGCTACGAAGGAAATAGATTGCCTCCATTCCGGTTTGGGAACGGAAGAAAGCTCGCTTGCAAAGTCCGCTTTCAATGCATACATCGGACTCAGGTTTCTGGACTTAGAGAGACTTTCCCAAGCGGAGACTAAGGGAACTACCCAAGCTAATACGAATCCCCATAAGAACGCCTTTAACGTAGGAACGGAACTGGGTTCGAAACGGAACTCACTATCCGCTAAATTCGGGATCTGGTTCTGTAAGAAGATCCCGAATCCGAAGCCTAATAAGGCACCGATCGTGGAGAGAAGCAAAAGTTCTCCTAGTACTAAACCGGAGACTAGATTGGGACCTGCGCCTAAACATTTATAGATAGCGAATGTATTCGCTTTGGATCGAATGAGAGCTCTGCTTGTAAGAAGGATCGAGATCCCGCCTAAGAAAAACGCGCACAATGCCAATAAGGAAAAGAAATCCAAAGTATTTGTAAGGAATTTTTGAGACCCTGAGTTTGCTTCCGTGCTTTCGTACAGGATCAGATCGTTTCTTGCAAATTCCTTAAACTTGTTTTTCTTATATTCGCTTGCATCTGTTCCCTTAGGAAGAAGGACGGGGATCTGGTAATTGATCCTAGAGCCTCTTTGTTCCAATCCGGTTTCTGCAAGAGAATCCTTATGAATGATGGAGCTTGGAGCCATCGAAAGAAAATTCCCTGCCATACCAGGTTCTTTGAGCAGACTTCCTCTTAAGATAAAAACGGATTCCCCTAATTGAACTTCGTCACCAGGTTTTAACTTCAGGTTCTGGATCAGGCTGCTTTCGAGAAGGATCTCTCCCGTTTTTAATGCTCTATACGCACCCTTAGGATCGGTTTCTACTTCTCCAAAATAAGGATATTCCCCTTTGATCGCCTTTACTAACGAAAGGCTAGAGTCTTGGTTTTTAGGATTTCGAAGCATAGAAGGGAACTGCACTAATTCGGAGGATTTGCTTCCTTTTGGCAATTCTCCCCTTAAAAACGCTGTTTGTTTCTCATTAAGAGGAGAAGGCGAAGTGGCAACCAGATCCGCTCCCATGATATTCTTGGCTTCTTTTAGAATGGATTGGGAAAACTGATCTCTATATGAGTGCACTGCAAGTACGGCACCTGTTCCGATCGTGATCGCTAATATGATCTGTAAGGAAGAAGTCTTTTTCGAGAAGATCTCTCGGAACATTACCTTGATGAAGAAGCTTAGGTTCATTTCTTCTTCCCGCGTTGAATGGCTTTCTTAGGAGAAGGTTTGGACTTTCCTGAGTTTAAGATGACTCCGTCCCTCATTTCTAGGACACGATCTGCGATCGCTGCTACTTTGGGATCGTGAGTGACCACTAATAGAGTGGATTTTCTATCCCTGTTCAATCCTTTCAAGAGAGCCATGATATTCTCTCCATTCTTCTTATCTAGATTTGCAGTAGGTTCGTCGGCGAATAATAACTTAGGCTCATGAATAAATGATCTTGCGATTGCAACTCTTTGTTCTTCACCCCCTGAGAGTTGGCTAGGAAAGTTATGCGCTCTATGGGCGATGCCTACTTTTTCCAACCAGAACATAGCCTTATCCTGGATCGCTTTTTCGGATAGGTTTGTGGTCAAAGCGAGAGGAAGGCAAACATTCTCTAGTGCGTTTAACGTTTTGATCAGTTGAAAGTTTTGGAATATGAATCCGATCTGCTTTCCTCTAATCTTAGCAAGTTCGTCTTCCGTTTTTTCGAACAAGGATATTCCATCTAATAATACTTTTCCTGAGTCTGCTTTATCTAATCCTGCTGAAACAGCTAGTAACGTAGACTTGCCGGAGCCGGAAGGACCAATGATCGCAACAAATTCTCCTTCTTTTATCTGGAATGAAACGTCTTTTAATACGTTAAACTGTTGATCAGCAACTGTGTAAGACTTGTTTAAGCCTGTGATCGATAACAATGTGCACCTACCTTCTGTTTTTGACTGACCTAAACTCGGCATTTGATCGGAAATTTATTTTCTTCGCAAAAAACCGTACTTGAAAAACTATTCCAAAGGAAAGCGCGCTTGGAATTTTTTTTCAAAAAAATTGCAGTCATTTTCACAAACATCCAACCTAATTTTTTTTGACTCTAGAATGAGCCGATTTTATAAAGTAACTCTCGACATACGGAAGTCGAGAGCCGAAAACGCAACTCACCTTCGGACTTATTTACACTCCGTAAATAAAAACATATTAGATGGATTTTTCTGGGAGCAAAATGCAATTACTAACTGTGACGGAATTCAACGAACAAGAAGCGGAACTCACCCGAGCGCAAAGCAAGCAACTCAATTGCAAAGGATGCGGCAAACAAACGCCGAATCTCTTTCAGTACGATCTATGTCGTGACTGCTTGAACCAAACTTTTAAACGATTGATTAAGGTTATTGACTCCATACGTAAATAAGTTCGTTTCCTTCCATCCCATTTTTAACTACATCTAAGCAATTACAGCTTAGTTTGCTCCTTAAAAGCCGGTTTCTACCGGCTTTCTTCATTTCTGACCGAGTATGTACGGTAAGGTTCCCTTTCTGAAAGGTCCTTCTGCTTCATAAAAAAGAATTGGATTCTAGGCCGGACTAAAAAACTTCACGGTATGGACTATCCGTTTCGGGAAATTGAATCAAAATGGCAATCATACTGGGAAAAAGGCTCTTCTTTTCGGACGGATCTACACTCTAAGAAGCCAAAATTCTATTGTCTAGATATGTTTCCTTATCCCTCAGGCGCGGGATTGCACGTTGGACACCCTGAGGGCTATACGGCAACGGACATAGTTTCCAGATACAAGAGGATGAAAGGCTTTGAAGTCCTTCATCCGATGGGATGGGATGCGTTTGGTCTTCCTGCAGAACGATATGCTATGCAAACAGGCATCCATCCTGCCTTAACTACCAAGCAAAATGTGGATAATTTCCGAAGACAGATCAAATTGATTGGTCTTTCATACGATTGGGATAGAGAAATCTCCACCACAGACCCGAAATACTACAAATTCACCCAATGGATCTTCCTGAAACTGTATGAATCCTGGTACGATCCGCAGGCTTCCCAAGCAAAACCGATCTCCGAGTTGATCAAAAGGTTCGAGACCAAAGGATCGGAAGGATTCGAGGACCTCGAAGCCTTCTCCGCAAAGGATTGGAAGGAATATCCAAATGCAAAGAAGGATATGATACTCTCCGATTTCCGTTTAGTGTACCAAGCGGAGATCCCTGTAAACTGGTGTCCCGGTTTGGGAACCGTTCTTGCAAACGAAGAAGTAGAGGAATGGGTAGGCAAGGGCTACGAAGTGGTTCGCAAGCCGATGCGCCAATACATGATGCGGATCACCGCGTACGCGGAGAGATTATTAGAGGACTTAAGTCTTGTTTCTTGGCCTCAATCCACATTGGAAATGCAAAAGAATTGGATCGGAAAGAGTGAGGGACTTGAACTCGTTTTTCCTTTTGAATCTTCTACTTCCAAAAGGGTAGAAGAAGCGAAAGCAAAACTGGACGAAAAACTTCGGAATGTAAAAGAGCTCAGCCTCGGTGGTGTGAAGGTATATACCACTCGTCCGGATACAGTATTCGGTGTGACCTATATGGTCCTTGCGCCGGAACATCCTTTAGTGGATGTACTTACTTCTTCCGAACAATGGGAGAAGGTGCAGGAATACAAAAAGACTTCTGCTCTCAAGAGTGATTTGGATAGAACAGAACTTTCTAAAGAAAAATCCGGAGTCTTTACGGGTGCTTATGTTTTGAATCCTGCGGATCCTTCTAAGAAGATCCAAGTTTGGATCGGAGATTACGTTCTATATGGATATGGGACAGGTGCTATCATGGCTGTTCCTGCCCATGACCAAAGAGACTACGAGTTCGCAAAGGCATTCGGCCTGGAAATTGTACCTGTTATCCAAGGAGATCTTTCTCAAGGTGCCTTCGATTCCAAGGAATCTGTTTGTATCAATTCTTCTTCTACTGAGATCTCCATAGACGGTCTCAAATACAAGGATGCATTCTCAAAGATCGCCGATTGGGCGGAAAAGAAGAATATCGGCCGTAAGAAAGTACAGTTCAAGCTAAGAGACTGGCTCTTTGCCCGCCAAAGATACTGGGGAGAACCGATCCCTCTCGTGCATTATCCTTCCGGGGTCAGTAAGGCAATCCCAGAATCGGAACTTCCATTAGAACTTCCTAATTTATCAGAATTTAAACCTTCCGGAACGGGAGAATCTCCTTTGGCTTTAGCAGGAGATTGGTTGAAATACAAGGATCCGGAAACCGGAGAAATCGGGATCAGAGAAACGAATACCATGCCTCAATGGGCTGGTTCTTGCTGGTATTATCTGCGTTATATTGATCCGGAGAACCCGAAACAATTTGTGGATCCCGAATTGGAAAAGGCATGGATGCCCGTGGACTTATATGTGGGCGGAGCGGAACATGCTGTACTCCACTTATTGTATTCTCGCTTTTGGCATAAGGTACTATTCGACCTTGGGCATGTGACCACTCCGGAGCCTTTTAAGAAATTGGTTCACCAAGGTCTGATCCTGGGGGAAGACAAAAGAAAAATGTCCAAGTCTCTCGGGAATGTGATCAATCCGGACGAGGTAGTCACAAATTTCGGAGCGGATAGTCTGAGACTTTTCGAAATGTTCATGGGACCGTTCGAGATGGTCAAGCCTTGGAGCACCAGAGGAGTCGAAGGTGTCTTTCGTTTTCTGAATCGAGTTTGGCGATTGTATCATTCCGGAGCAGAGGAATCTTTCCGTTTGGAAGACATAGAGCCGAACGAAGACGAATTAAAGATACTTCACAGGACCATCAAGAAGATAGAAGACGATATCAATCATTTCTCCTTCAATACAGCGATCTCTCAGTTGATGATCTTCGTGAACGAGCTGACACCTAGTACTCGTAGGCCACGCAAGATCTTGGAGACATTCCTGCTTTTGATCGCACCGTTCGCTCCCCATTTGGCGGAAGAGCTTTGGGCCCTGGCAGGCAAAAAGGATTCCTTAACCTATGAAGCCTTTCCAAGTTACGAAGAAAAGTATTTAACGGATGACGAGATACTGATCGTAGTACAGGTAAACGGAAAGCTAAGAGGAGAATTCAAGGCCCCGAAAGAAATAGGACAGGAGGAAGCTCTCCAGATCGCAAAGGCCTTGGACAAAGTGCAAGTCTTCTTGGATGGCAAGCAGATCCGAAAGGAGATCTATGTTCCTGGCAAACTTGTGAATCTGGTAGTCGGTTAAGAAGATTAAGAAGATCGATCCTGATACAAAAAAGCCTCTCGGATCTGAGAGGCTTTTTTATTTTCTTGGAGCCGTTCGCTCGTGTTTCCTTATTTCAAAAGAATAAACGCAAGCAGTCCCACTAGGAGAACCACTCCCACTAAGATCACATAGTTGAGAGTACCGCCGGATTCGGATTTGCCGGACATTCCCGCAGGACGAGGAGCAGCCCCTCCGGCAGTCTTAGGTCTGGCTAAACGGACTGGTCTTTCTTCGAAGGCTTGCAAGAGCGCACCTGCTGGTCCTTTTGCAAAGATATGATATTCATTCTTGCCGGAAGCGATCCCTACAAAGGTACCGATTACAGGCTTAACATTCCCATCCTTGTCCATCGCACCCAAGGTCTTAGCGATCGCCTTTTCCTCAGGAGAAACCGCAGGGAGTTGCAGAAGGATCTTGTCTCCTTCATTTAGCTCGTCGAAGTCGATCCCGTTTACGGGGGAGAGAATTGTCTTAGCCTGTACCACTCTTCCGAAGCCCTTGCGAATAGTCTCGATCTGTCTAAGCACTGCCGCTTTTTCCGGATCGATATTGTCCACAGGACCGCTGCCTTCGGCAACTTCTTCAGGAGGTTTTGCGATAGGCTGTATTATACCTGTGAAGAAACTCTTTCCTCTGCATTTCAAACTGGAAACGAATTCTACGTCGGCTTGGACTCGGATCATATTGATCTTCATCGCAGTCTTGATCTGATTCTCCAAGAGATTGATCAGAGCAGAAGGATCGTTACGATCCCACATAGGATAATATTGTTCTAATATTTGTTTATTTAACTTCGTGTGAAGTATTCTTCCGATCTGTTCGGACAATCCCGGATCGGGAGCTTCTTCTCTCGCAGCTTCGGCGATATCGTGAGAGATCTGTCCGAAGTCCTCGAAAGTCCGTATCTTACGGATCGTAGGAGCGTTGGAGAATAAAGAGTATAATTCCAGAAATTCGTTCTTGTATCGGGAGAGTAATCCCAAAACTACTCCGGCTCTATTTTCGATATCGATCCGTAGTTTGAGTAAATAGGCGTCTTTGATTTTGCCTTGGATTAATTCGATTGCTTGTTCTTCGGTATGAACGGATTCCAAGGCAAGATTCATTTGATTCGCCTGTTCTTGGAGCTTGCTTGTTTGCGGGTTCTGTTCCATGTTTGCTCAGGCCTAACCGATATTAGCGGCTTTATTAGGTCATGCTAAGCCACTAGCCTTTTCTTGTAACCATTTTTGATATCTTTGTCTTCGAGGTACATAAGAATCCGCTAATGGGATCTCGACTCTGGCAACCGTTCTATTTTCGGACTGCCTACTATAGATAGTAAACAAATGCCGGTCATAGCCGCTTTGGGCTACCAGTATCTCAACCATTGTGATACCCATTCCTGCACCTTCTGTGGTATCACCGTATTTCATATAGTATTCGAAGAGATTGTCAAATTCTTTCGAATGAACGAATTTCTCTCGGATCCTCTTTTCTTCTCGTATTGCTAATGTAAAATTATTCTGCACGAGAAGAACGATCCGATCGGAAGAAAAACTCACAGTAACTTTTACGAAGAGACCATGCTCCTTCATCTTTCTGCGATAATAAGGGAATTTTCTGCTGACCAGGTTTTCCTTAAAAGATTCCATTCCTAGGTCGTACTGGGATGGATCTCCTATATTCAAACCCAGCTCTTTGAATAGAACGCGTTTGATGGCTGCTTTTGTCGCGTTAACGATCAGCTCTTTTGCGGAAGTGAATAGTAATTCGATTAGATCCTCTCTGTGATATTTAGAGAGTATACTTTGAAGGATATGTTTGAGTTTATTTTCGCCCCGAGTACTCAGGACGTAGGTAATGATCGATATCGGCTCTTCTTTTTTTACGGCCGTCTCGACCTCGAAGAGGAATTCTTGGGGAAGTTCCTCGATTCCCTCGTACATTTGGATTCTCGATTATACGGACCCTACCTCGCTTACGAGAAAAAAACGAAAATGTGTTACGAAAAAAGAAGAGATAATTTCAGGCAAAATTGAAAAAAAACAAGCGTTTACTTGTAAGGAAATAAGTCTTCTGCCCTTTCCAGGTAAACCTTACAGAATATCTTTTAGATTAAGAGTCGTACCTGAATTCAAAAAACCGCTAATTTCGTCCATTACGGCTCCTACCTCTGGCTTGCAGGAGCGAATAACGTTCGCCAATTTAGGGTCCGTCCCTTGGATCTTTCCTTCATGGAATTTGAGTTTGAATTCGGTGAATTTCAAACCGTGAGCGGTAGATATGACGACCACTTTTTCTCCCTTGGAAATGGTTCCCTTGGTCCTGAGTTTGTAGAGTGCCGCAAGCGCAACCCCGGTATGAGGATCATTGTACAATCCAAATAGGTCCGTCTTGGCAGAAGCCTCCGAAAGTTCAGCCTCGCTCGCTTGTTCTACGATCCCATTGAATTTCTTTAAGGTGCGGATTGCCTTTTGCACGGAGACCGGGTTCCCGATCTGGATTGCGGAAGCAAGAGTAGGTTTTGCATCTATAGGACTGAATTCTTCAAAATTCTTTAAATAAGAAAGGTATAATGGATTCGCATTCTCCGCTTGGGCAAGCACGATCCTCGGTAGTTTATCGATGAGTCCTAATTCCTTGGCCATCTCGAAGCCTGCGCCTAATGCAGACACGTTACCTAGATTTCCTCCAGGAATGATCACCCAATCCGGAACATTCCATTCTAACTGCTGCACGATCTCAGGCGCGATCGTTTTCTGTCCTTCGATGCGGAGACTGTTCATGGAATTTGCCAAGTAGATCCCGGCTTCTTTGGTGACTTCTTTTACGATCTTCATGCAACCGTCGAAGTCTGTTTCGAGTGCGATTACTTTTGCTCCGTTGGAAACTGGCTGGATCAATTGTGCCTGAGAGACTTTACCTGCGGGCAAGAAGATGATGGCTGGAACTCCTGCTTTGGCAGCATAAGAAGCTAGGGCAGCAGAAGTATCTCCGGAGCTCGCACAGGCAACTGCACGGATCTTGACTCCGGCATTTAACATATGTTTGACCTGGCTGAGAAGAACGGTCATGCCAAGATCCTTGAAGGAACCGGTGTGAGAGATCCCACATTGTTTGATCCATAATCCGCTCAAACCGAAATGCTTGGTCAGTCTTTCGGAATGAAATAAATGCGATAGACCTTCACCGGAACTTACGATCTCGGAATCTTCTACTTGAGGAAGAACCCATTCTCTCTTATTCCAAATGCCGGAAGTATTCGGGAATTTTACCGAACCCAATCGAGAGTCGAATAATTCCCTCCATTCCTTTCCGGAAGTTTCCTTGAGAGCGTTTATGTCGTGGGAGACTTGTAGAAGGCTCCCACATTTACGACATTCGTATACGACCTCGTTCAGATCGTAAGTAGCTCCGCAGGAATCGTTGATACAGCGGAACTCCGCTTTCAACTTGGTGAAGGTTAAACTCATACTTTAGATAGAGTTTAAAATGTCCTTTTTTTTGGCATCAAATTCTTCCTGGGAAATCAGGCCCTGATCCAGCATACTCTTCAGTTTCTGGAGACGAGCGCTCGCATCGTTTTGGTTATTTGCTGCTCCGGTATTGTTCTGGCCTGCTGCCATTCCGGACATCATATTTCCCATGTTCATTCCCATACCAAGACCTAGGCCCGCAGACATTCCTTGGCCTGCATTTCCGCTTTCGTTCTTGGCTGCAGCCTCTCCGATATCCAACATCCTTTTTTGTTGGTACATTCCGCCGAGGGTTTCGATCTCGAATTTGTCTGTGAGTACTTTTTGGATCTTTTGGAAATTCGGATCGTTCTGATCGAAGTTGATGGATTGTACGAAGAAATCCACGACCTCAATTCCGTACTTAGAGAAGTCCGGTTGTATCTTTGTTTTTCCTGCGGAGGAAGCTTCTTCCAGATATTGGTTCAGCTTGGTGATAGGCTCGCCCGATTTTAAGACCACTTCTGCCAGAAAATCACTCAGTCTGGTCACGATCATAGGACGCAAGAAGCTATCAATTTGGTCCTGGGTGTAAGCGCCTCTTGCTCCTACTACTCCCACTGCGAATGCTTTTGAATCCGTGATCTTGATATTATAAGAACCGTTTGCTCTCAGACCCAGAGTGATCATGTACTTCGGATCTTCGACTTGGACAGGTGCGGGAGTTCCCCATTTCAATTGCACCAATGCCTTGTTGATAAAAACCACTTCGGCAGTGAAAGGAGTTTGTCCTCCGAAGGGAAGGTTCACCAATTTTTCCAAGATAGGAACGTTACCGGTCTTTAAGGTATGGGTTCCCGCTCCGAAAACATCCAGGGCTTTCCCTTCCTTAAAGAAGATAGCCTCTTGGCTTTCGTTTACTACGAGTTGTCCGAAAGTACTGATATCGTTTCTGGGAAATTTCCAGACAACTTCTCCCGGTTGTCCCTCGTATTTGATCACGTCTATTAATGCCATACAAACTCCTTGGAAATATTTTATTCCCGTATTAACTTAGGGCAAATCAAAAATCAGATTATTGTTTTAGAAAGACATCCCTTCTTTTCTTCAAAGCGGAATCGAATTCGTCCAGTTCTCCTCGGAACTTGCTTACCCAATCTCTTACCGAGTCCATTGTAGACTCCCTAGTCAGACCGTGAGCCTTACACTTTTCGGCTAATTCTTCGGCATGATGAAGAAGGGAATAATCCCATTCTGCAAGCGCTTCTAATTCGGATTCGGTAGCCTTGAAACCGGTACCTAGTCCGTTCAATCCGTAGCTTGCACCGACGATCTCGTTTTTCAATCTTTCCACTAGTGAAAGTAAGACCTCTGTAGAGCCGATTAGATCCAACCTTCTGTCTTTTACGAAATCTTCTTCGATCCTTCGGATCGGTTCTTTTAAGGAATCCAATCTTTTGGAAAGCTCCGCTCTTGCGAGTCTGTCCGCATCATAATACTGATGATTTTTCAGGATGTCTCCGTAAAAAGGAAACTTGGATAAAAAGGCTTTTATGGAACCTTTCTCGGCCTGGAATCTAGAAATATAGCTGGAGACTGGACTGTTCGAGGACATTGCTTAAGATTCGGAGAAAATTTAAAAGCCTGCAAGACAATTTCTTTCTCGATCACTCGGAGTTTAAGTATAAATATGTCAGTTTATATCCATGCAGTCATTGATTCGTTATTTTACTTCATTGAATCATCCGATCTTTCGATGGATTAGGCTAGCCTTCCCGGTACTCTTTGCCGTTTTCCTTGTGCTCTTTCTTCGTATCTTCGTGATCCAATTCTATTTGATCAGTGGGACTAGCATGATGCCTAGCTATAAGGAAAATGATTGGGTCATCGTAAAAAAATGGGGCTTCCCGGCTCAGATCGGTCCTTGGGTGATTCCTCTCTGGGATCCGAGTGTGGATCGATTCGATGTTCTTGTCTTGGATGGGATCGGAACGGAACTCAGTTTAAAAAGAGTGGTCGGTCTAGAAGGAGACTTCTTTCGTTTTTCGGAGGGAAGGATACTCATCAACGATTCTTCTCTCGAAGAGCCATTCATCAATTCAGGTTATAAAACACAGCCACCTTCCAATTCCATTCTTCCTGTGATCGGTGTTGCGGGGAATATTGAGATAGGAGATTCGGGTCGCATTCCTCCGGGATATATTTTGGTATTAGGGGATAACAGAGAGTTCTCCACCGACTCCCGAAACTATGGGCTGATCCCTTTTCGAAAACTCAGAGGAAAGGTGATCGCAAGTTTCTAGACATTGCAGGTTCCTTTGGGTCTTTCCAACTTCGAGATGTGGGAACTGACTTCTTTCGAAAAGCTCCGTTCTTAATGGGTTTTAGTCTAAGGAAAAGGAGAAGATTTCACTTGTACTGAAAAAGCTCTTCTCCTATTCTGAAAAAGGCCGAAACTAGAAATGGGAAAGAATCGAAGGAATGGATTATAATCTCTTAAACCGCAAACGGTTCACGATCCTATTCGTTCTACTCTGCGTATTTTTTACAGGGCTCCTATTTCGTGTCGGCTTTCTAGTTTTCTTCAACGATAGAGAGATCGCATTCAAGAACGGAGAAAGGATCCTAAGAGGAGCCATCTACGATAGGAGAGGGATTGAACTGGCTCTTTCCATTGATTCTTCTACCATAGGGATCTACCCAGGCAATGTGTACGATCCGAACTTTACCGCAGTACAGATCTCTCCATATCTAGACATTCCTCCGGAAAGGATCGAGTCCTTGATCCGAGAGAAGAGCAGATACTTTCTTTTAAAGAGAGAGATAGACGATACGACAGCGAGTCGGGTCATGGAAATGGCCTTGCCCGGAGTTCGTAGAGAAAGAGAATTCAAGAGAGTATATCCTCATGGAAGTCTCGCGGCGAGCCTTATCGGCTTTACAGGA